>CANJKQ010000273.1 GCA_947474905.1 Pseudomonadota bacterium
GCGCTTGTCCGGCGGGCCTGACAGCGCCGCCACCAGCGCCGAAATCGCCGCCGCCTTGGTCGATGGCGTGCGCGCCCACGGGCTGGCGCTGCTGCCCTGGGGCGAGGCAGCGGAGGCGCTGCGTCACCGTGCAGCTTTTGCCGACCAACATGGCGCCGCGACCGGGCTGGATGACGCCGCACTGCTTGCGCGGCTCGACGATTGGCTGCCGCCGCTCGTCGCGGGCAAGCGTCGGCTCGATCAGATCGACGCGACCGCGCTCGCCGAGGCGTTACGCGCGCTGATCGGCTGGGACGCGATGCGCCTGATCGACCGGGTCGCGCCCGCCCGGCTTGATACGCCCGCCGGCAGCAGCCACGCCATCGATTATGCCGCCGAAGCGGGCCCAACGGTCACGCTGCGGCCGCAGGCGCTGTTCGGCATGACGCGCCACCCGATGGTGGGGGATGGCCGCGTGCCGCTGGTGCTGAGCCTCACCTCGCCCGCCGGTCGCCCGATCCAGACCACCCGCGACTTGCCGGGCTTTTGGGCGGGGAGCTGGGCAGCGGTCGCCAAGGAAATGCGCGGCCGCTATCCCCGCCACCCCTGGCCCGATGATCCCGCCAGCGCCACCGCGACGCTGCGTACCAAAAATGCGGATGCGCGCGCGCGGGGCTTGAGCTAAGAAGCCGCCATGACCAGCGCCCGCATTTATCAACGTCCCAAAAACGCCATGCAGTCGGGCCGTGCCCGCACTGGCCAATGGATCCTCGAATTCGAACCGAGCGAGGCCAAGGCGCCTGATCCCCTGACCGGCTGGGCAGGCAGCGGCGACACGCGCGAACAGATACGGTTGAGCTTTCCGTCGGCCGACGCCGCGCTCGCTTATGCCGCGCGCGAAGGCATTACCGCCCATGTCATTCCGGCGCCCGCCAAGACGCTGAAGCTGCAGGCTTACGCCGACAATTTCCGCTAGCCGTTAGGGCTTTTGCCGCTGCAGCCCGGTGATGATCGACCGGCGCATCGTCGCCAGATCAGCAGGGCTGGTCGCGCCCAGCACCCCGCGCGCGGCGGCGGGCAGATGCTCGGCCGGGTCGCCATTGGCCAGAAAGACATAATGGTCGAACATCGCACGCCACGACCGGCGCTGGTCGGGCGGCAATTCGCGCAGCGCGACCATGCCGTGCATCAGCGCGTCCCAGGGCGAGCCCAGGTCAGGGCGCGCCGGGTTCCACCAATAATTGACGAGCAGGTTGAGCGGCGCCAGCGCCTCGACATGGTGATACCAGCCATAGGGGATATAGATGGCGTCGCCGGGATCAAGCTCGGCCTGGGTGGCGCTCGCCAGCGCATCGGCAAAGCGGGGAAACCGGGCCAGATCAGGCGCGGTCACATGCGCCATGCTGACCGCGGTACCGGCGGGCGTCAGGTGGAACGGCCCCATATAGAGATTGCCGACCTGCTCGGGCGGGAACAGCGTGAAGCGGCGGCGCCCGGCGGCAACGCAGGCGATATTTTCCACCTGGTCGTGATGCGTCGCCACCACCGCTGCGGTACCCAGCCACAGCCGGGGCTCGACATCGGCAAGCAGCGCCAGCGGATTGGCGTTGGTAAAGCCCGATAGCTGGTTCGCCGGAATGGCCTGGATCGCCAACGTATCGCCGTCATCGCGGGCTGCCTGTCGCGCCGCCTCGGCGAAGAATTGCGCGATCGTGGCGGGTTCGCGATCAAAATTGGGCCGGGTCAGCGCCGCGTCATAATGCAGGCGGCCCTCAGCGCGCGCCGGTGCGCGCACCATTGCAACGGGTTGGTCGCTTGCCATCGCGCTCAGATAATCGCCGAGCGTGCCTGCCTTGGCTGCCGCGACCACGGGCCAATCCGCCACCAGCCCCCTCAGCACGGCGGGTTCGCCCCGCGTGCGGATTGCCGCCAGCGCCGCTGCATCGACGGCCGAATAGTCGGGAAGTGCCTGCATGATCGTGGCCGTCCGGCTTCGCCCACGCCAAGTCAAGCCGCAAATCGCGACGGCCTAGCGCGTGCCAAGCCAGCCCGATCCCAACAAGGCCAGCAATTTCACGTCCATCGCCACGCCTTCCGCCCGCTTGGCGGCGATGAAATCGGCAATATCGGCGATCGGCACGCGATGAACGGTGATGGCTTCATCCCCCGCCCCGCCCCCGGTGCCGACCCGCTCCAGCCCGTGCGCGCGGACCAGCGTGAAGCTTTCCGACACCATGCCGGGCGACGAATAAAATTCGCCCAAATTTTCGATATGCGCCGCGCGATAGCCGGTTTCCTCCTCCAGCTCGCGCGCGGCGGCGGTTTCGGCATGCTCATCGGCATCGCCTTCATCGCCAACCAGCCCTGCCGGCAATTCAAGGCAGCGGCGGCCGAGCGGCACGCGATATTGCTCGACGAGCAGCACCTGCCCCTCCTCCACCGCCAGGATAACGGCGGCGCGAATGTTGCGGGCGCGCCCGACAAATTCCCAGCGGCCACGGCGTTGCGCGGTAATGAAGCGGCCCTGCCACATCACTTCGAGCGGCGCGTCGTGATCGGGCAGGCTCATAATTCGATGACGCGATCGGGCAATTCGTTGCTGTCGTCGGCGGTCTTGGGGAAATGATCCGCCAGAATCACGCCGATCGCGGCGACGGCGGCAGCCATCCCCTCGCCCGGCTTGCCGTCGCGGACATGCGCGATCAGCGTCGCCATTGCCTTGCCCCAATGATCATCGGGCACTTTGGCGTGGATCGCTTCGTCAGCGACGATTTCGGCGCGGCGTTCATCGAGCGACAGGTAGAGCAGCACGCCAACACGGTCCCGCGTGCGGCTTTCGGTGCCGAGATGAAAAACCTCCAGCGCACGGCGGCGCACGCGGCGCGCGCGCGTGGCATGCGGGGTCAGCGCCAGTCGCAGCGGGCGATATTCGAGCGCATAGCGCACCGCCAGAAACACCACGATCATCGTGATCAGCAGCGTGAAGATCAGCCGCGCGGGCGACGGCGTAGCGCCCCAGCCATTGCCGTCGGGATAGGCCAGCGTCTCAAGCAGCAGCGGAAACGCCGCCGCGACCGCTGCCACCGCCAGCATCGCCAGCACTGCCCAATGCAGCGCCGCATCGGCATAGCTGTCGGATCGGCGGGCAACGACGGTGACGATTTCGCCATGCGTCGTTTTTTCGGCGTCCGTAACCGCCAGCGTCACCAGATCCCGCTCGGCGGGGGTAAGGCCCAGAATACGTGCCATCACCAACTCCCCGATGCACCGCCGCCGCCGAACGACCCGCCGCCGCCCGAAAAGCTGTCGCCGCCGCCACCGCCGCCCCAGCCCGAACTCCC
>CANJKQ010000274.1 GCA_947474905.1 Pseudomonadota bacterium
GCAACCGCTTCAACAAGTGCTGGATTCGGTGCAGGGGCCGGTCGCCAAGATCGTCGCGGTGATCATCATCATCGTCACCGGCTTGACGCTGGCGTTCGGCGAGACCGCCGGCGGGTTCCGCAAGCTCATCCAGATCATCTTCGGCCTCAGCATAGCGTTTGCGGCATCGAGCTTCTTCCTGTCGTTCTTTTCGTTCGGTGGCGGAGCGCTGATCGCGTGATCGGCACCGGCGCCCATATCGAGGGCTTTGAAGCCCCGCTGCACCGGTCGCTCGCCGAGCCCATCCTGCTCGGCGGCGCACCGCGGGCGATCGCGATCGTCAACGGCACGCTCGCAGCCGCGCTCGGGATCGGCCTCCAGCAGTGGGTCGCGGGGCTCGTGGTCTGGGCGTTCGGCCACACGCTCGCGGTGCTCGCCGCCAAGCGTGATCCCGACTTCGCGCCGGTTCTCGTCCGGCACCTTCGTCAAAAGGGACATCTCGCATGCTGAGCCTGCGTGAATATCGCAGCCGTGCCGACCGGCTCGCCGACCATCTCCCTTGGGCGGCGCTGATCGCGCCCGGCGTCGTCCTCAACAAGGACGGCAGCTTCATGCGGGTCGCAGGGTTCCGTGGTCCCGATCTGGAATCCGCGACCGAAGCCGAACTGGTTTCCGCCTGCGCACGGGCGAACAATGTCCTCCGGCGCTTCGGTACCGGATGGGCATTGCATTTCGAGGCCGAACGGCGCGAGGCGCTCGGCTATCCCGCCAGCGCCTTCCCCGATCCGGCATCCTGGCTCGTTGATGAGGAGCGGCGTGCAGGCTTCGAAAATGCCGGCCAGCATTTCGAGAGCCGTTACCACCTGACGCTCACCTATATGCCGCCGGCCGATCAAGCCGATACGGCGGGCCGTGCGCTAGTCGAGCGCAGTGATGACGTGAAAGGGCGGGACTGGCGACAGGCGCTCACGGCTTTCATCGCGGAAACCGATCGCGCGCTCGACCTGATGTCCGGCTTCATGCCGGATGTCCGGGCGCTCGACGACGGCGAGACGCTGACCTTCCTGCACGGCACGATATCAGCGCGGCGCCACGGCGTCGCCGTTCCCGAAACCCCGATGTATCTCGACGGCGTGCTGGCGGACACGCCGCTGACCGGCGGGCTCGAGCCGAAGCTTGGCGACCAGCATCTCCGCACACTGACGATCCTCGGCTTTCCCAATGTCAGCCGGCCCGGAATCCTCGACGCGCTCAACCACCAGGATTTCGGCTATCGCTGGGTGACGCGGTTCATCGCGCTCGACAAGACCGATGCGACCAAGGCGCTGACCAAGCTGCGCCGTCAGTGGTTCAACAAACGCAAGTCGGTGACCGCGCTGCTGCGCGAGGTCATCTACAACCAGCCCGTCCAGCTGCTCGACAGCGACGCCGACAACAAGATGGTCGATGCCGATCTCGCGCTCCAGGCGCTCGGCGGCGATCACGTCGCTTTCGGCTATCTCACCACGACGATCACCGTGGCGGACGCCGATCGCGCGGCGGCGGAACGGAAAGTCCGCGCGGTCGAGCGGATCGTCAACGGCCTTGGCTTCACGACGATTCGCGAGAGCATCAACGCGGTCGAAGCCTGGCTCGGATCACTGCCCGGCCAGATTTACGCGAATGTCCGGCAACCGCTGGTTCACACGCTCAATCTCGCACATCTAATGCCGCTATCATCGGTCTGGGCAGGGCCGGCACGCAACGCTCACCTCGACGGACCGCCGCTGCTCTATGCGGAGACCAGCGGCTCGACCCCTTTCCGGCTGAGCACCCATATCGGCGATGTCGGTCACATGTTGATCCTCGGCCCGACCGGCGCCGGCAAGTCGGTCCTGCTGGCGCTGCTGACGCTCCAGTTCCGGCGTTATGCCGGGGCACAGGTCTATGTCTTCGACAAGGGCTTCTCCGCGCGCGCGGCCGTGCTGGCGATGGGCGGCGCGCATCATGAGCTGGGGCTCGGGGGCGATCATGACGGTGATGCCCGCGCGATCGCATTCCAGCCACTGCGCCATATCGACCGCGGCGACGAACGCGCCTGGGCGGCGGAGTGGATCGCGGCGCTGCTCGTCCATGAGCATGTCGCGGTCACACCCGAGATCAAGGAATCGCTCTGGTCGGCGCTAAGTAGCCTAGCGACGGCACCGATCGAGGAGCGGACGCTGACCGGCCTCGCGCTGCTGCTGCAATCGACCGCGCTCAGATCGGCATTGTCGCCCTACACGCTGGAAGGACCGTTCGGACGGCTGCTCGATGCTGCCGAAGACGATCTCGCCATCGCCGACGTCCAGTGCTTCGAGACCGAGGCGCTGATGGGCCAGGCCGGCGTCGTCGCGCCCGTGCTCACCTATCTGTTCCACCGGCTCGAGGAGCGGTTCGACGGGCGGCCGACCTTGCTGGTGCTCGACGAGGCCTGGATCTTCCTCGACCATCCGCTGTTCGCCGCGCGCATCCGCGAGTGGCTGAAGACGCTGCGCAAAAAGAACGTCGCGGTGGTGTTTGCGACGCAGAGCCTTGCCGATGTCGCGAACAGTTCGATCGCGCCCGCCATCATCGAAAGCTGCCCGCAACGGATATTGCTGCCGAACGACCGCGCCACCGAGCCGCAGTCTCGCCAAGCCTATGAGCGGTTCGGTCTCAATGACCGCCAGATCGAGCTAATCAGCCGGGCGACGCCGAAGCGGCAATATTATCTGCAATCCGCGCGCGGCAACCGCCTGTTCGAGCTCGGCCTTGGACCCGTGGCGCTCGCGCTGTGCGGGGCATCCGATCCCGCGACGCAGGCGCGCATCGATGCGCAACTCGCCGAGCATGGTCCGCATGATTTCGCGGCGGGCTTCCTCGCCGATGCCGGTCTCGGCTGGGCAGCCGCGTTACTCGCCGACTTTCCTGATCCCCAAGCCCCCCAAGCAGGAGAAGTATAATGCGTATCCGTTTCCGCAAATATCTCGTCGCGTCCGCGCTCGGCCTCGGTGCCGCCGGGTCGGTCGTCATAGGCATCACCATGACGGCGACGCCGGCCCAGGCGCAGTTCACCGTGTTCGACCCGAGCAACTATAGCCAGAATCTGCTGACCGCCGCGCGAACGCTACAGCAGGTCAACAACCAGATCCGGTCGCTCCAGAACCAGGCCCAGTCGCTCATCAATCAGGCGAAGAACCTGACGACGATCAACTTTCCCGAACTGCAAGCGATCACGCAGACGCTTCAGCAGATCGATCAGCTGATGGGTCAGGCGCAGGGCATCCAGTTCCGTGTCGCCAATCTCGACCAGCAGTTCCGCTCGCTGTA
>CANJKQ010000275.1 GCA_947474905.1 Pseudomonadota bacterium
CGAGACCACCGACATGCTCGACCGAACGCAGGCCGTGCGTCGACACGCGCAGCTTGACGCTCTTGCCCAGCGCATCCGAAATCAGCGTCACATTCTGCAGGTTGGGCAGAAAGGTGCGCTTGGTCTTGTTATTGGCGTGGGAAACATTGTGCCCCACCTGCCGACCCTTGCCGGTCAGCTCGCAAATGCGCGACATCGTCGGTAAATCCTGATCTACGGTTGCCCGGAAAGGCCGCGCCGATAGCGGGTCGTGAGCGCGCCGTCAACCGGTGAAACCATTTCCCGCCCCACAGCGTTACGCCCGCGACAACTGGAACGGGAGAATAACGATGCGTGCTATCCTTGCGGCGTTCGGCGTCGCCGCCCTGCTGCTTGTCGGGGCGATATCGCTGGGCCTGATCCATGTCCAGCAAACCCGCGAGGCACGACTGCCCGACGCCAATGGCAAGGGCGGGCAGGCACCGGCCTTCAAGACCGAGGTGTCGAACGTCTCTGTGGGGGCGGAGGAAAAAACGGTAAAGCTGCCAACGGTATCGCTGAAAGACACCAGGGTCGTCGTGCCGACCATCAAGGTCGCCAAACCCGCCGGGACCACAACCACCGAAACCGCAGCGCATCCCGACGCCCCCAAAAACCAGGAGTGATTGCGCTGGCGGGCGGGCGCCGCCCCCGCCATAATCGGCGGTGATGTTTCCCCTGCCCCGCCCCATGCGCCACGCGCTCGATGCCGCGCATGCCGCCGCGCGCAACGGCGAAGTGCCGGTTGGCGCGGTGGTGATGCTTGGCGATCAGATCGTCGCCAGCGCCGCCAATGCCCCGCGCGCGCTCAACGACCCCACCGCTCACGCCGAAATGCTGGCGATTCGCGAGGCGGCCCGGGCACTTGGCCGCGACCGGCTTAATGGCTGCGATTTATGGGTGACGCTGGAACCCTGCGCGATGTGCGCCGGCGCGATTGCGCTCGCCCGCATCGACCGCGTTTATTACGCCGCGCCCGATCCCAAGGGCGGCGCGGTCGAGCATGGCGCGCGGGTATTTGCCCAACCGACCTGCCATCACCGGCCGGAAGTGTTCAGCGGCATTGGCGATGGCGAAGCCGCGCGCCTGCTGCGCGATTTCTTTGCCGAGCGGCGGTAGGGCCTTCATCCTCCTCGCGGTCGGCGCGAGGGGTTGTCCTGCTTGATAACAGCTCCCGGTTGCCGCCACCGCCAAAGTCGGGCAAAGCAGCCGCTGCAACAGGGCCATGCAACCGCTTCCCCCTTTCCCGTGGATTGACGTCGCGATCATCTTCGCGCTCGTCATCGTCAATGGCGGCTTCGCGATGTCGGAGCTGGCAATCGTCTCGTCGCGCAAGGCACGGCTGGAGGCGATGGCGCGAGCGGATGTGCGCGGCGCGCGGACGGCGGTCGAGCTTGCCGCCAATCCCGGCAAATTGCTGTCGACGACGCAGATCGGCATTACCCTGATTGGCATTATTTCCGGGGCGTATTCAGGCGCCAGCCTGGGCGGGCCGACGGCGGCGCGGCTGGTGCGGCTGGGCGTTTCCCCGGGCTGGGCCGAGACTTTGGGCTTCACGCTCGTTATCGGCGTTACCACTTATGCCTCGCTGGTGGTGGGCGAACTGGTGCCCAAGCAGATCGCGCTCAGAAGCCCTGAGCGTATCGCCGCGGTCGTCGCCGTGCCGATGCGCTGGCTGGCCCGCGCGACCGCGCCGATTGTGTGGCTGCTCGATTCGACCAGCGGCCTGCTGTTCGCCTTGCTGCGCCTGACGCGCGAAGCGGAGGATGATGTGACGGCGGAGGAACTGCACCTCATCGTCGCCGAAGCGTCAAAGTCGGGCGTGATCGAGGAGCATGAGCGCTCGATCATTTCGGGCGTGGTGCGCCTCGCCGACCGGCCCGTGCGCGAAGTGATGACGCCGCGCACCGATGTCGAATGGCTCGACGCCACGCTCGACGAAGCCGGGGTACGGGCAGCGCTGGCGACGGCGCAGCACAGCCGGATGCCGCTCGGCGAAGGCTCGATCGATCGCATCGTCGGCGTGGTGCAGGCGCGCGACGTGGCGCAGGCGCTGGTTTCGGACAAGGCGCTCGACCTGATGGCGCTGCGCCGTGACGCGCCGGTGGTGGTCGATCAGATCGACGCGATGGACGCGCTCAACACGCTGCGCGCGGCAGAGGTGCCGATGGCGCTGATCCATGACGAATATGGCCATTTTGAAGGCCTGGTGACGCCGGCCAATCTGCTCGCGGCGATTGCGGGCGAGTTCGCGTCGGATACCGGGCCGGATGTGGCCCCCTGGGTGGTGGAGCGCGAGGATGGCTCGCTGCTCGTTGCGGGGCAGATGCCGGTCGATCTGCTTGCCGAACGGCTCAGCCTCGACCTGCCCGAGGACCGCGACTATGCGACCGTCGCAGGGCTGGCGCTCGCGGTTCTCAAGCGCCTGCCCGAGGAGGGCGAGAGCTTTGCCGAACAGGGCTGGAAGTTCGAAATTGTCGATCTGGACGGACGCCGCATCGACAAGCTGTTGGTGAGCGCGGTGGGGTAGGCTGCCGCGCCTTCCTCTTGGCTGCCGCGCCGTCCTCATCCGTCACCCCAGCGAAAGCTGGGGTCTGGTGCCGCAAGCGACCCCAGCTTTCGCTGGGGTGACGATCTGAGACTGCGTGGCGATATAATCACGGCATAATCACGACCCGTCGAGCTTTGGCTTTACCCTTGCCTGAGGTCGTCATTGCGAGCGCACGCGAAGCAATCCAGTCCAGCGCCTGGACGCTGGATTGCGTCGTCGCTCCGCTCCTCGCAATGACGAACCTTGGGTCAGGCCCCGGCTCCCCCCTCCCGCGCGACCTCGCGCCAGCCAATGTCGCGGCGGCAAAAGCCGGTGGGGAAGTCGATCGCGTCGACCGCGCGATAGGCGGCGGCTTGCGCCTCGGCGACGGTCGCACCGCGCGCGGTGACGGCAAGGACACGGCCGCCGCTGGCCACTAGCGTGCCGTCCTTCATTGCCGTGCCCGCCTGGAAGACCAAGCCGCCAATGGCCTCGGCCGCCGCGATGCCCGTGATCGCGCCGCCAGTCTCCGGCGTGCCCGGATAGCCCTGCGCCGCCATCACCACCGTCAGCGCCGGATCAGCGGCGAAGCGCGGCGCGGGCTGGTCGGCCAGCCGACTTTCCGCCACGGCCAGCATGATGTCGAGCAAGTCGCTTTCCAGCCGCGCCATCAGCACCTGGCATTCGGGGTCGCCGAAGCGGGCATTATATTCGATCAGCTTGGGGCCGTCAGCGGTCAGCATCAGCCCGGCATAGAGCAC
>CANJKQ010000276.1 GCA_947474905.1 Pseudomonadota bacterium
GATACGGACCTCGTAAGTAGAACATTTTCCGTTAGCGGCGTTGATGATTTGTATGCAGGCAGTTCGCCGTGCCCGTTCGGTGACAATCTAAGGACGTGGTCAATGACGAGAGGGCCATTCCCAGATGATCAGTCCCAATACCTGGCAGGTAGACTTACAAGACACGCCTCTTTTCAGAAGACGGGTGGCTATAAGTACACGGTCTATGTCGCTACGAATGTCGATGACCTGAAAAACGATCTGTGCGTAAAGATCAAAGGCTCAAGCTTCTATTCGCCACACGTAGAATCGAGTGTTTTCAGAGTATCCCAGAAGGCGATCAGGCACGCAGTGCACCAGTCACGGCCCGGTTAGCAGGTCGTTCGTGGTACCTTCTTGCGACCTGTGAACGGCAGCTTTCCACCAAAAGCCGACGCTTGCGCCCTCCCCACCCTAATCATCCTCATCCTCATAGCCGCTCAGCGCCA
Organism: Pseudomonadota bacterium; assembly: GCA_947474905.1. The sequence goes on from CANJKQ010000276.1 coordinate 468, forward strand.
GCGCCCTCGCCTTGATCTGGTGCGTTGCGCACCAGTGGACGAGGGCGTCGTCGCGGCCGTGGGTTACCCACACTTCGCGCGGGGAGAGTTCGCGCAGCGTGTCGGTCAGTTCGTCCCAGTCGGCGTGGTCGGAGAGGATCAGCGGCAGCTCGACGCCGCGCTGTACCGCGCGCTGGCGCACCCGCATCCAGCCTGAGGCCATCGCCGTGATCGGATCGGGCAGGCGCCGCGACCAGCGATCGTTGAGTGCAGACGGCGGCGCGATGACGATGCGGCCGGCAAGCTCGGCCTTGCTCGCTTCGGTGGCGGGCCGCAGCTCGCCCAGCGCCACACCATGCGCGACATAGAGGTCGCACAATTTCTGCAGCGCGCCATGGATGTAGATCGGCTCGTCAAACCCCCGCGCGCGCAGCTCGGCGATCACACGCTGCGCCTTGCCCAGCGCATAGGCACCGACCAGCACGCAGCGGTCAGGATTGGCGCGCAAGGCCGCAGTCAGCTTGTCGATCTCGTCGCCCGTTTCCGGGTGGCGGAAAACGGGCAGGCCGAACGTCGCTTCGGTGATAAAGACATCGCACGCGACCGGCTCGAACGGTGCGCAGGTCGGGTCGGCGCGCCGCTTGTAATCACCCGAGACGACCACCGTCTCGCCGCGATGCTGTAGAACGATCTGCGCCGAGCCCAGCACATGCCCCGCTGGCACGAAGCGCACTTCCACCTCGCCCAACCGCCGCGTCTCGCCATAGCCGACCGCCTCGCCCGATTGCGGGCCATAGCGCGCCGCCATGATCGCCAGCGTCTCCGCCGTCGCCAGAACCTGCCCATGCCCGCCGCGCGCATGATCGGCATGGCCATGGGTGACGAGCGCGCGCGGCTTGGGGGTTGAGGGATCGATCCACGCGTCGGCGGCGGGCACGTAAATCCCCTCCGGCCGGGGGTCGATCCAGTCGCCGAGTTGGGGCATGGGGTGGATATTGGGGGAGAGGCCAGCCGATGCAACGGGGGCGATGCTATCCTACCCCGCGCGGCGCAGGCACAATGCGCGCCATGCCTCTCGCCCCGCTTCGCCGCCAACCTGACATCGGTTGGGCGCGGGGGAGTGGGCAACATTGGGGGGACGTAGTGTCAACTTCGTCAACTTCGCCCGATTGGCTGCCCGATTGGCGAGCGCTGCCCGACACGCCATATCGGGGGCATGAGCGCCGCGCTGCCCGCCCCCATTACCGACTGGTTCGCCGCCAAGGGCTGGGCGCCGCGACGGCATCAGCTCGAGATGCTCGGCGCGGCACGGGCGGGCGAGCATGCACTGCTCGTCGCGCCGACGGGGGCGGGCAAGACGCTGGCGGGCTTCCTCCCCAGCCTGGTCGAGCTGATCGAGGCGCCGAGCGAGGGGCTGCACACGCTCTACATCTCGCCGTTGAAGGCGCTGGCGGTCGATGTGCGGCGCAATCTGGTGACGCCGATCGAGGAAATGGGCCTCGACATCCGCGTCGAGACGCGCAGCGGCGATACCCCGCACGAGCGCAAGGTGCGCCAGCGCGTGCGCCCGCCGCAGATCCTGCTGACCACGCCCGAGTCGCTGTCGCTGCTGCTCAGCTATCCGGACAGTTTCCTGATGTTCGCTGGCCTCAAGACGATCATCGTCGACGAGGTGCATGGCTTTGCCAGCGGCAAGCGCGGCGACTTGCTCGCGCTCGCGATGGCGCGGTTGCAGGCGATTGCGCCGGGCGCGCGGCGGGTGGCGTTGTCGGCGACGGTCGCCGATCCCGATGCCTTCCGCGCCTGGCTCGCCCCCGATGGCGATATCGACACAGTGCGGCTGGTCCAGGGCGATCCGGGGGCCGATCCCGACATCGCCATCCTGCTGCCGCAGGGCCGCGTGCCCTGGTCGGGCCATTCGGGTCGCTATGCCGCCGAACAGGTGATCGCCGAAATCGAAACGCACAAGACGACGCTGGTTTTCTGCAACACGCGCGGCCTTGCCGAACTGATCTTCCAGGATTTGTGGAAGGCGAACACGATGCAGCTGCCCATCGGCATCCACCACGGCTCGCTGGGGCTGGAGGCGCGGCGCAAGGTGGAAAGCGCGATGGCGGCAGGCAGGTTGCGCGGCCTTGTCTGCACCGCCAGCCTCGACATGGGGATCGACTGGGGCGATGTCGATTGCGTGATCCAGATGGGCGCGCCCAAGGGATCGTCGCGGCTGCTCCAGCGGATCGGTCGCGCCAATCACCGGCTCGACGAGCCATCCGAAGCGATCGTCGTGCCGGGCAACCGCTTCGAATATCTCGAAGCACGCGCGGCGTTGGACGCGGTCGAGGCGGGCGAGCTCGATGGCGAGGTGTTCCGATCGGGCGCGCTCGATGTGCTGGCCCAGCATGTCATGGCGTGTGCCTGTGCCGCACCATTCAGAGGCGAGGCGATGCTGGCGGAGGTGCGGTCGGCGACACCCTATTCGGCGCTGCCCGACGAGGTGTTCGCGCGGGTGCTGCACTTCATCGCCGATGGCGGCTATGCGCTGAAGGCGTACGACAAGTTCAAGCGGCTGACCCTGGGCCCGGACGGGCTGTGGCGCGTCAGCCACCCCAAATTCGTCGCCCAGCACCGACTGAATGCAGGGATTATCGTCGAGGCGACGATGCTCAACGTGCGGTTCAAGAATGGCCGCTCGCTCGGCAAGGTCGAGGAAGCGTTCGGCGCCACCCTCAGTCCCCGCGACACTTTCTTCTTCGCCGGCACCAGCCTGGAGGTCGAGCGGGTCGACACCGAGGAGATCATCGTCCGCGCCTCCGCGCGCCCGGCGCGCATCCCGAGCTATAATGGCGCGCGGATGC
>CANJKQ010000277.1 GCA_947474905.1 Pseudomonadota bacterium
CCATCTTGCCGCTTCGAGCCGCTGGCCGGAAATCTCGATCCACTCCTGCCTCAATTGGCCTGCTCCCGGGCGAGCGCTTTCAGCGCGCCGGATGCAGGTAGGCCCATTGCTTCGAGCCGCCGCACGACCTCCCCGAAGCCGGTCTGCCGGGCATGGAACATCGGCCCTCCGGTCCAGGCCGGCCAGCCATAACCGTTGAGCCAGACCACATCGATGTCGGATTCGCGCAGCGCAATGCCCTCGGCGAGGATTTTGGCGCCTTCATCGACCATAGGCCACAGCAGGCGGTCGAGCACCTCCGCATCGTCGAAGCTGCGCTGGGTAATGCCCTGGTCGCGCGCGAAGCCGGCAATGATGTCCAGTGCTGCCTGTGACGGGACCGGGCGGCGGTTCTCGTCGTAGTCGTAGAAACCCGCCCCCGCTTTCTGCCCGCGGCGTCCAGCTTCGTTCAGGCGTTCGCGGATGGTCGAGCCGGTCGAGGTCTCGGCGCTCCACCCGAGGTCGAGCCCGGCAAGGTCACCCACCCGGAATGGCCCCATGGCAAGGCCAAACTGCTCTATCACCCCGTCGATCTGCGCCGGCGAGGCCCCTTCAACCGCCATCGCCTCTGCTTCCTTGCGGCGCACCGCGAGCATGCGGTTGCCGATGAAGCCCCAGGCATTGCCGGACAGCACCGCCACCTTGCGCAGTTGCCGCGCGAGCGTGAAGGCCGTGGCGATGACGTCCGGCGAGGTCGCCTCGCCGCGCACTACCTCGAGCAACTTCATCACGTTGGCGGGCGAGAAGAAGTGCAGCCCGATCACATCGGTCGGGCGCGTGGTGGCGGCCGCGATCGCGTCGATGTCGAGATACGACGTATTGGTCGCGAGGATTGCGCCGGGCCTCGCCACGGCATCGAGCGCGGCGAAGATATCGCGTTTGACTGCGATCGTCTCGTAGGCCGCCTCAATCACCAGATCGACCTCGGCCAGCGCGGCCATTTCCTGCACCGGGGAAAGACCCGCCAGCGCGGCATCAACCTCTCCTTGGCTCATTCGCCCCGCAGCGACGTTGCCGGCCAGCGTCTTGCGGATATGCGCCATGCCCTTTTCCAGCGCAGCGGCGTCGCGCTCATAGAGCGTGACCGGCAGGCCCGCGCTCAGTATAGCGATGGCGATGCCGCTGCCCATCGTTCCGCTGCCGATTACCCCGACACTGGCGATTTCGCGCGGCTGGACGCCCTTCAGGCCCGGCACCTTAGCCGCCTCGCGCTCGGCGAAGAATACATAGCGCAGCGCCTCGTTCTGCGGACCGGCGCGCAGCTTGAGGAAAATCTCACGCTCGCGCCGCGCGCCTTCATCGAAGGGCAGTTCGGTGGCCGCGCGGATCGAGGCGATGATCGCGGGCGGCGCATCGAGTCCGCGGAACTTGCGGGCATGCTTCCGGGCGAACTCGCCATAGACCCTGGCATCCACCTGGATCGCGACTTGCTCACGCGTGCGGCGCGGCGGATTGACGGCGATGCCTCGCGCGAATTCACAGGCGGTAGTCACCAAATCGCCATCAGCCAGGGCATCGACCAGTCCCATGTCCTTGGCATCATTGGCCCCAACGGGATCGCCCAGCGCAATGATCTCGAGCGCGCGTTCCACCCCGACCAGGCGTGGCAGGTGCTGTGTGCCCCGCGCTCCGGGCATCAGGCCGAGCTTGACCTCGGGCAGACCAAGCTTCGCTGCAACCGTAGCCACGCGGTAGTGGCAGGCCATGGCAATTTCCAGTCCGCCGCCGAGTGCCGTCCCGTGGATGGCAGCAACAACCGGCTTGGCACTGGCTTCGATGGTGTCGACCACCTCGGTCAGGAAGGGTTCGACCGACGGCTTGCCGAATTCCTTGAGGTCTGCCCCGGCAAAAAAGGTCCGGCCAGCGCAAGCGATGAGCAACGCGCGCACTGCCGGATCGGCCTCGGCCCGCCTGACCCCGTCAATCAGGGCCGCGCGAACCGCCGCCGAGATCGCATTCACCGGAGGATTGTCGAGCGTCAGGACCGCTATATCGCCGTCGATGTTCCAACTAGCCAATTCGCCCATGGGTTAGAGCGCCTCGATCGCAGCGAGCACTTCTGCGCTTGCCTGGATGGCGCTGCGCTGAAGATAGGGCATCATGCCGATCGTGCCGCCCAGTTCCGCCCCACCGCCGGCCCGGCCCGGTCCGCCATGCTGGAGATGCGGCAGCGCCGCACCGTGACCACTGGAGAATTCGGCATTATTGCGATTCACGATCATGATCCGACCATGGAAGGTGGAGACCCCGCCAACCATGGCCGCCACGCCCGCAACGTCGTTGCTGAAGATCGAAAGCGCCAAAGAACCCTTGCCAGCGTTGGCCAGTTCGATCGCATCACCGACATCGGCATAAGGCATCAGGGTGGAAACCGGCCCGAAGGCCTCAACCGCGTGGACCGCCTTGGCCCCGGCGGGCTTGTCGCAGCGCAGCAGGGTCGGCTCGAAAAAGGCGCCCTGCGCCAGCGTATCGCCAAGGTCCGGAATCGCACCGCCGACCACCAGCTCCGCCTCCTGCCGCAGCGCGGCGAGGTTGGCCTGAACGTCGCTGCGCTGGCGCACGCCCGCTAGCGCGCCGAGGCGGGTGGTCTCGAGGCGAGGATCGCCCGGCGCCAGCTTTGCCAAACGCGCGGCGATGGCGTCCTGCACGGGATCGATCACAGCAGCGGGAACCAGGATGCGGCGGATCGCGGTGCACTTCTGCCCCGCCTTCTGCGTCATCTCGCGCACCGCTTCCTTGACGAAGAGGTCGAACTCGGGCGCATCTACAGTCGCATCAGGGCCGAGGATAGAGGCGTTGAGGCTGTCCTGCTCGGCGGCGAAGCGCACGGTGTTGCCAACGATCCCGGGCAGGACCTTAAGCCGGTTCGCGGTCGCCGCAGAACCGGTAAACGCTACGCTGTCCTGGCCGTCGAGCAACTCTAGCAAGTTGCCGGTATCGCCCAGCAACATTTGCACGGCACCATGCGGCAAGGCTCCGCTTTCAATCATGATTCGAAAAGCTGCTTCGGTAAGATATGCACCGTCTGCCGCAGGCTTGACGATCGCCGGCATACCAGCGAGCAGCGTCGGCGCCAGCTTTTCCAGCATACCCCAGATCGGGAAGTTGTAAGCATTGATGTGAACGGCAACGCCGATTAGCGGGGCAAGGATATGTTGACCTACGAAGTCGCCCTTGCTGATTACCTCACGCCCGCCATCGAGCATGACATGGGCATCGGGCAAGCCCTTGGCCTTGGATGAATAGACGAACAAGGTGCCGA
>CANJKQ010000278.1 GCA_947474905.1 Pseudomonadota bacterium
ACAATGCGCTGCTTGGCGAAGGCCAGACCAAGGTCGCGGAGATCTACAAGTCGATGGGCGATATCGGCATCAAGGACCGCAGCCTCATCTGGAACACCGACCTTATCGAGACGCTCGAGCTCGATAACCTGATCGCGCAAGCGGTGGTGACGATCGAATCCGCTGCCAACCGCAAGGAATCGCGCGGCGCGCATGTGAACGAGGATTATCCCGAGCGCGACGACAAGGAATGGATGAAGCACACCATCGCGACCTTCGATGGCTGGGGCGGCAAGGGCGGCGAAACCAAGATCGATTATCGCCCCGTCCATGACTATACGCTCACCGACGAGGCGGAATATATCAAGCCGAAGAAGCGGGTGTATTGAGGTTGAAGAGGGGAACGCCTCGCAAGGCTTGGTTTGTTTACTCTCGCTCTTATGATCGTCCGTTAGAAGATCTGATACTACCTCTTGCTGTATTGGATCCTCGGACCTCTATTGAGCAAGTTAAAGAGTGCGTTGCAACAATTTGGGCGGTTGAAGGCTTAAGTCCTCGAGAAAAAGTCTATTTCTCTACCCGTAAGAGCAAAATTCCGTACCAACCTGTGGTATCTTCAGGACTTGGGCGACCGTTAATTGTCACCTGTGGCCATGCTCCTTGGACCGAAGCTCGAATGTTCGAAGTCCTAGGGTTTTGGGGCGATGGGCACCTGCAAGTCATCCCGTACCCTCTAATCGATCCGCCAACCACATCTTGATCAGCGCCTGCCGCGCCACGCCGCGCTTGGCAGCTTCGTGGTCGAGGCGGCGAACCATCCAGTCGGGCAGGTCAACGTTGACGCGCTGCTTTTCAAGGCCGCCGCGGCGCGCGCGGGACACATCGAAATAGTGAAGAACATCCTCGCCATCATCGAAGCGGCGATCAATCTCTTCCGCCGGAATCATGGGGGGAGCGATCTTATCAATCTTCGTCATACAGGCGTTCCTCATCTCGACGGGCGCGGCGACACGAAATCAAACGTGTAGCCGATTGCCGGTATGTCACCACCGCCGTCCACAGCTTTGCGTCGATGCGCCCGATGACCAGCCATCGTTCCTCCGTCCCCCCATCGCGTGAAGGAAGTTCCAGCCGATTGGCATCCAGCCACAGCGCCTGCGCTTCCTCGAAATCGATCCCGTGCTTGGCCTTGTTCGCCGCGCTTTTGGCGGGGTCGAAATCGAACATGGCAGGCGTATAGTATAGTTATGGTATAATTTCTACCCCATTCACCGTCGCCATTGACAGTTGCGCTCCGTCCGCTTGAATGGCCGCGCAGAAAGAGGGGCGTTGATGGCACGATCAAATAGGCGGCGAGGATTGGCGGGGTTGGCGCTGGCAGCTTTTGCCCTCCTCACCCCCGCAGCGATTGCGCAGGACGGCGCCTACCAGCCCCCTCGCCACGCCGCGCCCCCGCCCTTTCTTCAGCAGCTCTCGCCATCGGACGTCATTCGTTATGCCGATGCGGGTATCCAGATCGAGCATGATCATCCCGCCACCTGGGCGCTCGCCGAGCATCGCCGGCTCGACGCCGCGCTCGCGCAACTGAAGCCGCAGCGCAAGGGCGTGGTCGATGCCTATGTCGTCGCGGTCGCGCTCGACAGCGATCCCAATTTCGGCAAGGAAGCGCGCGAGGCGGCGCGGGTGCTCAGCCGCCGCTACGATGCCGCTGGCCACACCATCGTGCTCGCCGGATCAGACGGCACGCGCGACAGCGAGCTTGCCATGGGGTCACCCGACAATCTGTCCGCCGCGCTTGCCCGCGTCGCCGAGTTGATGGACCCCAATGAGGACGTGCTGGTGCTCTACACCACCAGCCACGGCGCACCGCTGGGCATTGTCTATAATGACGCCGACCAGGGCTTTGGCGTGATTTCGCCCAATCGGCTGGCGGCGGAGCTTGATGGGCTGGGGATCAAGCGGCGGGTGATCATTTTGTCGGCCTGTTTTGCCGGCGTGTTCGTGCCGGTGCTGGCGTCGGACGATACCGCCGTGCTGACGGCGGCGTCGGCCGATCGCACCTCCTTCGGCTGCCAGGCCGATGCCGACTGGACGTTTTTCGGCGATGCACTGGTCAATCACGCGTTGCGCAAGGCACAGCCGCGCGATGCCGCCGCGCGCGAAGCGGCGGGACTGATCCAGGGCTGGGAAGCGCAAGGCAAATTGACGCCATCGCAGCCGCAGACGAGCATCGGCAGCAACGCCGCGCGCTGGCTGGCGACACTCGATGCACGCACCCCGCGCGCGACGACCGCACCGGTCGGCAGGCCTGCCATCACCCTGCTCGAACGCCGCTGAAACCGGCTTGCCCGCCGTCGCGGCGCACGCCACACTCGTTGCGTTCGGCAGAGAGTCGGGCGGGAGGGAACCTATGCACATCATTCGAATGTTGATCGTCGGCCTGATCGTCGGCGGCATTGCGGCATTTCTTTATCCACACAACCAGCACCTGGGTTTTATCGGCCTGACCGCCGTGGGCATTGGCGGCTCGTTCGTCGGCGGGTTTATTACGCACCTGATCAGCCCGCCCAAGGCGGGAAGCTCGCAGGCGCTGCACCCGGCCGGTTTCATCATGTCGATCGTCGGCGCGCTGGTGCTGATCTTCGGCCTGCGCCTCGTGCATCTGCTTTAGGCGGACCTGCCCCTCTCCAACGCGGAGAGGGGCTTTGTCGGTCAGATCGAAAAACCGCCGTCAATGTCGATGGTGGTGCCGGTGATGTAGCTCGCCTCGTCGCTGGCCAGAAACGCGGCGAGCGCGGCGACTTCGTCAGCCTTGCCGTAGCGGCCAAGCGCCGTCATCGGCGTCAGCGCGCTGGCGAACGGGCCGTCCGCCGGGTTGAGATCGGTATCGATCGGCCCCGGCTGGATGACGTTGACCAATATGCCGCGCCCGCCCAGGTCGCGCGCCCAGCCGCGAGCAAGGCCCGCTACCGCGGCCTTGGTCGCGCCATAGATCGCGCCGCCCGGCACCGGCATCGTATGCGCGTTGACGCTGCCGATGATGAGGATGCGGCCATCATTGTTCAGATGGGGAATCGCCGCTGCCGTGCCGTTGTAAACGCCGTTGACGTTGACGCCGAATTGCTTGCGGAACGATCCCGTATCGCCCGCGTCAATCGGGGCGAATTCGGCAATGCCGGCATTGTGAACCAGAATGTCGATCGAGCCCAATATGGCGACCGCTTCTGCCACGGCGCGCGTCGCATCGGCCTGGTTGCCCGCGTCCGCCTTGATCGCGCCGCCCTCGCGCCCCGCCGCCTTGATC
>CANJKQ010000279.1 GCA_947474905.1 Pseudomonadota bacterium
CGGGTCGCGGCCCTTGCGGACCAGCTGGTTGATCGTCGGCATGAAGCCCTTCACCTTTCGTTACCGGCCATCCGGACCGGCGGTTACTTTGCTGGTGCTTTTACATGATCGGGAAAACAGCAAAGGGACCAATCGGCGGATTGGTCCGCCGCTGGCCCCTGTCACGTCCAGCAATGTTCAAGCATGCCCGGCTGCAGACATGGAGCCTCGCCGAGCGAGCGCGCCTATAGCGACGCCTTCCCGCATGGTCAATGGGGGTGAAAGCGGCGGCAGCGCGCCGTCCGCGCCATCCCCTTCTGGCACGCCTGATGTCATGGCTTGGGTAACGATTGCACTGCATCGCCGCCGCTCGCCATGCTATCATGCATTATGTCGTCAAACCCATCGGAGTCGGGAGCGTGATGGATGTTTAATAGTAATTCGGGTCGCAATCGGGACGCTGGCACGCCCACCATCCCCCCGGCGCCGGCGCAATCGCCGGCCAAGCGCGGGATGTTTTCCGTGATCGGTCAAGATGTAACGATCACCGGCAATGTCTCGGCCACCGCCGACCTCCACATTGACGGCCGCGTCGACGGCGACGTCAATTGCGGCAATCTGGTGCAGGGCAGCGAGAGCCGAATCACCGGCAATGTCCGCGCCCAGTCCGCCCGGCTGGCCGGCGCGATCGAAGGTAAGGTGTCGGTCAACCAGCTCGTTGTCGAGCGTGCCGCACGCATTACTGGCGATGTCGAATATGAAACCATCGCGATCGAAAATGGCGCCGCGATCGATGGCCGCCTGAAACATGGCGCGCCGCAGGTGCAGGCGACGCTGGTCGCGACCCCGACCCAGCCTGCCCCCGCCGTCAGCGCCGTGCCCAGCCCGTCGCCCTTTGGCGAGCAGGCCGCTTAACACCCGTCGCCGCAGCGCCGTCATCTCGCACGCGGGGATGACGGCGTTGTGCTTTTGCCCGCCGATCGGTTAGCGAACCCGCGCGCCGCCCTTGATGACGGCGGTCGGGTGTTCGAGCAGACGCACATCGCCGAGCGGATCGCCCGCCACCGCGACGATATCGCCATAGCGGCCAATCTCGATCGCGCCGACGTCATGCGTGCGGCCAAGCGCCTCCGCCGCGTTGCGGGTCGCGGCGCGGATCGCTTCCAGCGGCGGCATGCCCCATTCGACCATCTTGGCGAATTGCAGCGCGTTCTGGCCGGCGGGGAAGACGCCGCCATTATCGGTGCCGAACACCATCTTCACGCCCGCTTTATAGGCATCGCGGAATGTTTCGCGCTGCTTGCGGCCGATGGCGCGTTCCTTGGCCAGGCTTTCGGCGAACAGGCCGTTCTTCTCGCCTTCGCTCAGGATGTAGTCGTCGTCATAAATGTCCATTGAGAACCAGGCGCCCTTTTGCTTGGCGAGCTGAAAACTCTCGGCATCGGCGAGGCTGGCATGTTCGATCGTGTCGCAACCGGCGCGCAGGCAATCATTGATCCCCGCCGTGCCATGCGCATGCGCCGCGACGCGCAGCCCCAGCATATGCGCCTCGTCGACCACCGCCTTGATCTCGTCGAGCGTCATCTGTTGCGCGCCCGCGACATCGCTCTTTGAAAGCACGCCGCCGGTTGCGCAGATCTTGATGACTTCGGCGCCATATTTATGCACCGTACGCACGAGCTTGCGATAGCCTTCGGGACTGTCGGCGACCGAGGGATTGGCGACGCTGTGGAAGCTGGGCGGCAAGCCTTCGGTGCCATCGCAATGGCCACCCGTTGATCCCAGCGCATAGGTGGCGGGCACGATGCGCGGCCCTTCGATATAGCCGCCCTCCACGGCCTGTTTCAGCCCGACATCGTCATAATCGGGTGAGCCGACATTGCGGACCGTGGTGAATCCCGCCTCGAGCATCGCCTTGGCATTGTGGACGCCGACCGCCTGCCAGAAGCTGTCGGTATAAGCGAGGCCGCGAAAGCCGCCGATGGTGGGATCGCCGTTCAGATGGACATGCATGTCGATCAGCCCGGGCAGAATGGTCTGGCCGGCCAGATCGATGCGCTTGGCATTGGCGGGCACCGCCACCTGCCCTTGCGCGCCCACCGCGCTGATCCGCCCATCGGTGATGACGATGACGGGCTTGTCGACCGTTTTGCCCGCAACCACGTCGATCATGTGATCGGCGGTGACGACGACGGTTTCCGCCGCCGCAGGCGCGCTGGTCAAGGCTGCCCACAGCCCGGCGGCAATCAACAAGCGCATCATTCACTCCCCTTTTTCAGCGTCACCGGATCGTTGCTGGCCCGGCACGTCCTGCTCAAATTCCAGCTGCCCGCTGCCGCTCAATTGCGGCAAGGCATTCAGAAAGGCAACATCGGCACCGTCCGACAAATCAAGCGGAACAATGCGATGGGCACGGCCGGGGAGCAACCCAAAGCGCTCGCGCATCGGCGATTTCAGAGCGATCAGCACGCCGCTCGCCCCATCGCCGGACGATCGGCTGGGGATCAGCGCGATATCGGCAATTTCCGCCCAGGCGATGGCCCTGCTGAAAAGAGAGGGGTGAAAGGTCAGCCCCTCTTGGGTTGCGGTGATTGCGACCGGATCGGCAAAGCGCCAGGCCGATAGCGCAAGCCACCAGCACCCATGTATCGCGACACCGGCAATGCCGATCCCGAAACCATGGACGGTCAATCCGGCAAGCAGCGCCATTGTTGCGCCGCCCTTCAGCCGCAGATCAGGGTGGAAATCGGCAGGGTGAGCGGCAAAGCCCGCAAACCAGATCAGCGCCAGCAGCATCGGCACCCACAGACAGCCAATTGCCGACGTATTCCAATTGACCCGGACCGATGATGGCTGATCCATCAGGCGCGCGGCGCCATGGCGTGCGGGACGCCGCTCAAGATCGATCCGCGTATCGGCACGGCCAGCCCTCCCTGTTGCCAGGCGCGCAAGCTAGCGCGCTTGACGGCGACAGAAAACCGTCCTTGTCGCGCACCTTGTCAGCGCCGCCCAGACAACCCGCTACGCCCCAACAAGATTTAGCTCCATATTGGGTTCGGATAATCAAGGTTTAATCCAGTTCGGTTTGACTCCCCGAGCAGTTAGATTAGCTTCCGAAGAGATAGCGAACACCAATCGCTATCGCCTTAGTCTTGCCTACGTCAGCGCCAACATGCCTTTAACATAACTGCAACATTGCAGTTGTGCGACGGTTATTTGCGTGCCTATCAAAATATATCAGCCAGGAGGACAATATATGACTCTGTACACGATCCAGAACCAATGGGGCGGCAACACCGCGCC
>CANJKQ010000280.1 GCA_947474905.1 Pseudomonadota bacterium
GGCGGCGCCAAGATCGACCCCCGCGACCGACCGGCCCGAACCCTTGCCAATCCCCGCTTCATCGAGCGCGATGACGATGGCGGGGCGACCGAATTTTTCCTTGAGCCGCCCGGCAACGATGCCGATCACACCCGGGTGCCAGCCACTGCCCGCCGCAATGATGACCGCGCGGTTGGCCTGACGATGCGCCACCTCTTCGGCCTGTTGCTGGACCATTGCCTCAATCGCGCGGCGCTCTTCGTTGAGCCGGTCAAGCTCGGCGGCGATGGCGCGGGCTTCGGCGGGGTCGGTGGTGGTGAGCAGGCGCACGCCAAGATCGGCCTTGCCGACGCGGCCGCCCGCGTTGATGCGCGGCCCCAGCGCAAAGCCCAGATCGGTGGCGGTAGGCGCGCGGGTAAGGCGAGCGGCCTCGGCGAGCGCCGCCAGGCCGACATTGCCGCCGCGCGCCATCACTTTCAGCCCCTGCGCCACGAACGCGCGGTTGAGGCCCTTGAGCGCCGCCACATCAGCCACCGTTCCGAGCGCGACGATGTCGAGCAGATCGAGCAGGCGGGGCTCGGCGCGCTCGCCGAAATAGCCGCGCGCGCGCAACAGCCTGAGCAGCGCGGCGCCAAGTAGAAAGGCAACGCCGACCGCCGCGAGATGGCCATGCGCCGCGCCTTCCGCCTCATCGAGCCGATTGGGATTGACCAGCGCATGCGCGACCGGCAGCGCGGGCAGGCATTTGTGGTGATCGACCACGATCACGTCGATGCCTTCGTTCGCCGCCATTGCCAGCGCATCGAATGCCTGGGCGCCGCAATCGACGGTGACGATCAACCGCGCGCCCTCTGCTCCCAGCCGCACCAGCGCTTCGCCCGAGGGGCCATAGCCCTCCATCAACCGGTCGGGGATATAGGGGCGTGCGGCGATGCCGAGCGCGCGCAGCAAGAGGATGAGCAGCGCGGCAGAGGTCGCGCCATCGACATCATAATCGCCAAAGATCGCGATCGACTCGCCCGCCATCACGGCATCGGCAAGGCGGGCGGCCGCCTTGTCCATATCGCGGAAGATTGAGGGGTCGGGCATGAAGGCGCGAATGCTGGGGTGGCGATGCGCGTCGAGGTCGTCGCGCCCCACGCCACGCGCGAGCAGCAATTGCGTGGTCAAGTCGTCGGGGCTGAGTGCCGCGTCCCGCCCATCCGCCGCCAGCGCGCGCCAGCGCCAGGGTTGGTCAAGGATCGAACGGTGAATGTTGAGCAGGGGTGGGGTCACCTATTCTCGACTAAGAGCAGTCTGGGTGAAAAGAAACTCCCGTTCGTGTCGAGCTACGTCGAGACACGCGCGGATTACGCTGCCAGGTCTCCCGTCCCTCGACCGCGCTCGGGACGACCGGCGTTTCCAGCGTATTGCGCCGTTTTTCGGCGGCAACCCTTATGCCGACAGCCGTGCCTCGCCCCAATGCGCCAGCGCGCCATCGTCAAACAGCTTCTGGGCAAGCAACACCGCCGCCGGTGCATTGGCGGCGGTGGCGTCAGCGCCCATCGCGGTCGCCAGCGCCGGGTGGCGGTTGATCGCCGATCCGCCCACCATCACCCGCACGGCCTTGTTCTGTGAATGAAGGCGGACGAGCGCGATGGCGTGCTTCAGATCCTCGGCCAGCGAGTCGGTACCGAGCGACAGGGCAACGACCGCGAACCATTGGCTGTCGACCGCGTCGCACAAGCTGTCAAAACTGGCGGTATGATCGCTCTCGACCGTCCAGCGATTGGCCTCGAGCAGCTGCTCGATCATCGCGAGCCCCAAATAATGCTGCTCGCCCGGGGCCGTCGCGAGCAAAATGGTCCGCCGCGCCGAGGGAGCAGGTGCGCGATAGGTCGCGTTGCCGACCGCGAGCAGCTTTTGCAGCCGCGCGACGCCCAGCGTTACGTCGATGAAATCGCATTCGTCGCGATGCCACATCTCACCCAGCAATTCGGCGGCGGGCGCGAGCAGCTCGATGAACAGCGTCTCGCCGCTGATGCCGCGATGGCGCAGCGCGCCGACATAGGCAGCCGCCGCCTCGCTATCCGATCCCAGCACGATATGGGCGAGCTCGTCGATATTGGCCTCGGTCGGGTGGATATCGGCAATCATCTCGGCCAGCGGCACGTCGGCGTGCAGGCGGACGAGATGCGGGATGATATTGTCGGCGATGATCGCGGCAAGCTTGGCACGGCGATCATGAATGTCCTCGCGCACCGCGATTCGCGGGGCGACATAGCGACGTTCGAGCGACCGAAGGCTACCTCGATCGAGCCGGAACAACTCCCTCATCCGCGTCGCCAAGGCCATTTGGCTCTCTCCTAGCGGCGCTGATGATATCGCTAATCCAGCTGCTTGTCGCGCTTTATCCGATGATAGGACCAGACTGGCCTCGATTTTGTCGCAAAAGCGCCGTTATTTGATCCAGTTGCCTTCGCGGAACCATTTGGTGACGACATATTTCACACCCCGCACGACTGGCATGCCTTCGTGCAGGGTCAATTGGTTGGGGCTGCCGTCAGCCGCCATATTGTTCCAGATCAGCAACAGCCCCTTTTTGGGCGCCACCTTGATGCCGGCGGTGGGAAACCAGGTCGCGCCGCCTTCGTCGACATTGTTGAGGTAGATCATCGCGGTCCAGGTGCGTTGGCCGCCTTCCAGTTTGACTTGCTGCCAATATTGCTGGTCTTCGTAAAAGAAATCATGATGCGCGCGGAAATGCTGGCCCGGGGCGTAACGCTGGCCCTGCATCGTCTCGCCCTGTTTGGGCGGGATGCCGAGCAGGACGGCAATGCCCTCGTCCACCGGCCGCACATCGGGCGACCAGCGGTCCATGTCGCAGCTCTCGCTGGTGCGGAATCCGTAATCGGGCCGATCGCTGAGCAGAGTGGACGGGCGGCGGTGCGCGTCGATCATGCTGATCAGCAAATCGCAGCGCGCGTCATCAAGGAAATTGTCGCAGTAGAAAACTTGCGTACCGGGGATGGGGACCGCCGTCACCGCCGGGTTGGCGGCAAGCCGTGCGGCGACCTGGCGCCCTATCTCGGCGCGCAGCTTGCTGGGACCGTTTGCTTTCTTAAAAATCGCCATGACGGCAAAAGCATTCGGGGTGGCTCCGCCAAAATGCAAGAGCGGAAAGAATAGGGGGCCAGCGCCGTGGCGCCGGTCCCCCGCATCGTCTTGCCTTCGCCCTTACCAGAAAATGTCGTACACCACGTCGACGACCTGACCGGTATAGATGTTCACTAGCAAGGCATCGTCATAATAACGGACCC
>CANJKQ010000281.1 GCA_947474905.1 Pseudomonadota bacterium
ACGGGTCGCGCTCGTAAATCCCCTTGTCGACATAAGCGGTCAGGAAGCGGGCAGCGTCGTCGCGGCTGACGCCCAAAGTCGTCTGGGTCAAGTCATTGGTGCCGAACGAGAAGAACGCGCCGACCTCGGCGACCCGATCCGCCATCAACGCGGCGCGCGGCAGCTCGATCATCGTGCCGACCAGATAATCGACCGTCGCGCCAGCTTCGGCAAACACCGCCTTCGCCGCGCGATCGACCACGTCCTTCATCAGCTCGAGCTCGCGCCGCGTCGCGACGAGTGGGATCATCACTTCGGGGATCGGCGCCGAGCCGGTGCGCTTGCCCACTTCGATCGCCGCCTCAAAAATCGCGCGCGCCTGCATTTCGTAGATTTCGGGGTACGTCACGCCCAGCCGGCAGCCGCGATGGCCGAGCATCGGGTTGAATTCGTGCAATTCCGCCGCGCGCCGCTTTAGCGCCTCGACGCCGACCCCCGCCGCATCCGCCACGTCGGCGAACTCGGTTTCCTCATGCGGCAGAAATTCGTGCAGCGGCGGATCGAGCAGGCGGATAGTGACGGGCAGGCCGGCCATCACCTCGAAAATCTCGATAAAATCGCGCCGCTGCTCGGGCAGCAATTTGTCGAGCGCGGCGCGCCTGCCGGTCTCGCTGTCGGCAAGGATCATCTGGCGCACCGCAGTAATGCGCGCGGCATCGAAGAACATGTGCTCGGTGCGACACAGCCCCACCCCTTCCGCGCCGAAATCGCGCGCGGTGCGGCAATCGAGCGGCGTTTCGGCATTGGCGCGCACCCGCATCCGCCGCACCTCGTCCGCCCAGCCCATCAGCGTGCCGAAATCGCCGGCAAGCTCGGGCTGTACGGTCGGCACCGCGCCCAGCATCACTTCGCCGGTCGCGCCGTCGATGGTGATGGTGTCGCCTTCCTTGACCTCACGCACCCCGCCCGCATCGGTGACGCGCATCACCCGGGCCTTGAGGTCGATCGAGATGGTGCCCGCGCCCGAGACGCAAGGCCGGCCCATGCCGCGCGCCACCACCGCCGCGTGGCTCGTCATGCCGCCACGCGCAGTGAGGATGCCCTTCGCCGCATGCATGCCGTGAATGTCTTCCGGGCTGGTTTCGATGCGGACCAGGATCACCGCCTCCCCCAGTTCCGCCCGCCGCTCGGCGCTTTCGCTGTCGAGCACGACGATGCCCGAGGCCGCACCGGGGCTGGCAGGCAGGCCGCGCGTCAGCACGTCGCGCGCCGCCTTGGGGTCGAGCGTCGGATGAAGCAGCTGGTCAAGCGCCTGCGCATCGACGCGCGCCACCGCTTCTTCCTTGGTGATCAGCCCCTCTTCCGCCATGTCGACCGCGATCTTGAGCGCAGCCGACGCGGTGCGCTTGCCGCTGCGCGTCTGCAGCATCCACAATTTGCCGCGCTCAACGGTGAATTCGATGTCCTGCATGTCGCGGTAATGCGTTTCCAGCAGGTCGAACACGCGGGCGAGCTCGGCATAGGTTTCCGGCATCGCCTCTTCCATGCTGAGCGGCTTGGCGCCCGCCGCCTCACGCGCGGCCTTGGTCAAGTACTGCGGCGTGCGGATGCCGGCGACAACGTCTTCGCCCTGCGCGTTGATCAGGAATTCGCCATAATAGGCGCGGTCGCCCTTGGAGGGATCGCGCGTGAAGGCCACGCCGGTGGCGCTGGTGTCGCCCATATTGCCGAACACCATCGCCTGGACATTGACCGCGGTGCCCCAGTCGCCGGGAATGCCGTTCAGCCGCCGATAGACCTTGGCGCGTTCCGACTGCCACGAGCCGAATACCGCGCCGATTGCCCCCCAGAGCTGATCATGCACGTCTTGCGGGAACGGCTTGGCCCATTGCTCCTCGACCAGGCCCTTATACTCAGCGACCAAGGCGCGCCAATCCTCGGCGGTCATTTCGGTGTCGAGGAAATAGCCCTTGTCTTCCTTGGCGATTTCCAGCGCTTCCTCAAAGCTGCCATGGTCGAGGCCGAGCACCACGTCCGAATACATCTGGATGAAGCGGCGATAGCTGTCCCACGCAAAGCGCGCGTCGCCGCTGGTGGCGGCCAGCCCCTCGACCGTTGCGTCGTTAAGGCCCAAATTGAGGACGGTGTCCATCATCCCCGGCATCGACACGCGCGCGCCCGAACGGACCGAGACGAGCAGCGGATTGGCCGCGTCACCGAAGCCTTTGCCCGTCACCCTTTCGATATGCGCCAGGCCATTGGTCACTTCCGCGCGCAGGCTGTCAGGAAAGCTTTCGCCTTCCTCATAATAGCGCGTGCACATTTCGGTCGAGATGGTGAAGCCCGGCGGCACCGGCAGGCCGATCGAGGCCATGCCATCCAGATTGGCGCCCTTGCCGCCCAGCAGGTTCTTATCGCCCTGCCCGCCATCCGAGACTCCGCCGCCAAAGCGATAGACATATTTGGTCATTGCGGTTCCTTTATGGCTCGGGTGGCGGGGTTTGGGGCCAAATCAGCCGTTCGCCCTGAGCTTGTCGAAGGGCCGTCCTTTTTTCCGGCCGCAAGCGACGCCGCACGAGAAGAAGAACGGTGCGTCGACAAGCTCAGCACGAACGGTATCAAGTCGGTGCGCCCCTAGCCCTCGATCTTGGAAAAGTCAGCCACCTTGTGCACCGCAGCACGCACGCGGCCGAGCAAGGCAAGCCGAGCCGTGCGTTTGGCGGGATCAGCGTCGTTGACGGTGACCTGATCGAAAAACGCATCAATGGGCGCGCGCAGCGTGGCGAGCGCCGCCATCGCGGCTTCGAAATCCTCGCGGTCAATGGCGTCGCCGGCGGCAGGCTCGGCGGCGGAGAGCGCGGCGGCGAGCGCGGTTTCGGCGGGTTCGGGGGTGTAGGACGGGGCCGTCTCCCCCTGCCCCTCGCCCGTCACCCCAGCGAAAGCTGGGGTCGCACGCGGCTCTGTCTCCACGCTCTCGCCAGCGATCCCAGCTTGCGCTGGGATGACGGAGGGAGGCTCAAAGCCCTCCTTCTTCAAAATATTCGCCGCCCGCTTGTACCCCGCCAGCAGGTTCGCCCCATCCTCGGTGATGATGAAGGATTGCAGCGCGCGAACGCGGGCAAGCAGGCGGACAAGGTCGTCCTCCCCACCGAGCGCGAACACGGCGTCGATCAGATCGTGGCGGACACCGGCTTCGCGCTGCTGGACTTTGAGGCGGTCAGTTATGAAAACCAGAACATCGGCCGTCCTCTGGTCGTCCCAGTAGTCGTGTGCGCTCAGTCCGCTATCGA
>CANJKQ010000282.1 GCA_947474905.1 Pseudomonadota bacterium
GCGCGCCGGGTCGGCGGCGTTCTCTCGGCCCTTCATCAGCGCGGCGCCCTGCGCAAAGCAATTGAGCAGCAATTGGCGATGATGCTCGGGATCAAGCGCGTCGCCGCCATCGACCACCGTCACAAATTCCACCGGCACCAGATGCTTCCCCTGGTGGAGCAACTGGAACACCGCATGCTGCGCATCCGTCCCCACCCCGCCCCAGGTAATCGGCGCGGTAGCGCGACCGACCGGCGCGCCTTCCGCTGTCACGCCCTTGCCATTCGATTCCATTTCGAGCTGCTGGAGATAGCTTGGCAGCAGCCGCAGCCGCTCATCATAGCTGAACACCGCCCGCGTCTGGCACCCGCGCGCCTGGGTGTAGAACAGGTCAGCGAACGCCGCGAGCACCGGCGCATTTTCGTGATTGGCGGCAAGGCGGAAATGCCGGTCCATTTCGCCCGCCCCCTCCAGCATCTGTTCGAACGCGTCCCAGCCGAGTGCGAGCGCTGCGGGCAGGCCGATTGATGACCATAGGGAATAGCGTCCGCCGACCGACTCGGCGAAGGGCAGCACGCGCGTGTCATCAACCCCCCATTCCACGGCCTTGTCGGGGGCGGCGGTCAGCGCGACGACGCGGCCATAGGGGTCATCCACCCCGCCCTCGCGCAGCCACGCAAGCGCGCTTTGCGCGTTGAGCAGGGTTTCGGTGGTGGTGAAGGTCTTTGACGCGACGATGACCAGCGTCGCATCGGCCTCAAACCGGGCAAAGGCTTCCTCAAGCGCACAGCCATCGACGTTGGAGACGATGGCGACATCATATCGGTCTTCATCGCGGCCCAGCGCATCGACCAGCAATTCCGGACCGAGCGCGGAACCGCCAATGCCGATGTGCAGGATATGGCGGATATCGCCCAGCACACCGGCCTCAATCGCGTCGACCAGCGCGCGCATGCGGGTGTGGAGGTGCGCCGCTTTGGCGACACTGTCCTCCGCCCCTTCGCCGCGTTCGGCGATATGCTCGGCCGCGCGCCCCTCAGTGACATTTACCTTTTCGCCACGAAACAGCGCCTCGCGCTTGCCCGCCAGATTTTGCGCGCGGGCGAGCGCGTCGAACGCCGCCAGCACCTCGGCGGTCAGGTGCGTTTTGGAAAAATCGAAATGCAGCCCTGCGACATCGACCGAAAATTTGCCCAGCCGGTCCGGGTCGGCGGCGAACAACGCCTCCAGCCGACCGGGGTTGAGGGTTTCGATCGAGGTCCAGTCGGCGGGCATCACAACGCTCCTGTCACAGGGAAGGACAACGCCCCTCCCCTAGCCGCGAAGCCCGCACCGCGCCACTGGCCAAGCGCGAGACGACACGCATTTCGTCGCCGCTTGACGTCGCCCCCTCGCCCGCCGCAAAGCCCGCGCATGACCGACCCCGGCAGCCCCAGTCTCGACATGCCCGCCGCCCGCGCGCCGACGGTGCGGGGCGAAGTGCGCGATACGCTCAGCTTTCTACTGAAGCTTGTCATCGCGATCGCTTTGGTGCGCAGTTTCCTCTTTTCGCCATTCAACATTCCGTCGCAATCGATGCTGCCATCGCTCTACATTGGCGATTATCTGATTGTGTCGAAGTGGAATTACGGCTTCTCGCGCTATTCCTTGCCCTTTGGCGTGCCGTTGATCCCGGGGCGCATCCTGGCCCGCCTGCCCGAGCGCGGCGATATCGTGGTGTTCAAGGCACCACCGGGCAATCGCGAGGATTATATCAAACGCGTCATCGGCTTGCCGGGTGACACGATCCAGATGCGGCACGGCCAACTCATCCTGAACGGCGTCGCCGTCCCTCATCAGCGCATCGCCGATTTCGAGATCCCGATCTCGCCCAATTACAGCACCACGCCCGATGCACGCACCGGCGAGATCGCCTGCCCCGCGCCCTTCGTGGCGTCCCATAGCGGCAAGCTCGTTTGCCGCTATCACCAATATCGCGAAACCTTGCCCAACGGGCGCAGCTATACAACGCTCGATCGCGGGGTGACGCGCGCCGACGATACCGACGTCTACACCGTGCCTGCCGGCCATGTCTTCATGATGGGCGACAATCGCGACGACAGCGAGGATAGCCGCTTTTCGACCGACGAAGGCGGCATCGGCTATGTCCCCGTCGAAAATCTGGAGGGCAAGGCGGTGTTCCGCTTCTGGTCGACCGACGGATCGGCCTGGGTGTTGCTGCCCTGGACCTGGTTCACCGCCGCGCGCTTTGGCCGAGTGGGGTCCAATCTTTGAGCGATGCCACGCTCGGCGAATGGCTGGCGGCGACGCTGGGAACGCCGCCACACGATCTCGCCCTTTATGAGCGTGCCTTGACCCATGGCAGCCATCGCGCCGACCATTATGAGCGATTGGAATTTCTGGGCGACCGGGTGCTGGGGTTGACCATTGCCGAATGGCTTTACGCCCAATTCCCCGACGAGCCCGAAGGCGCGCTGTCCAAACGCCTCAATGCGTTGGTGACCGGGGCAGTCTGTGCCTCGATCGCGCGGACCATTGGCGTGCCGCCGCATCTGAAGCTGGGCAAGCAAGCGCGAGACGATGGCGCGTCGGACAGTGACAATGTGCTGGGCGACGTGATGGAAGCGCTGATCGGCGCGCTGTTTCTCGACCATGGCCTTGATGTCGCGCGCGGCGCGGTGCGGCGGCTGTGGCGCGACCTGATCACCGCCAGCCCGCGCGCGCCGCAGCACCCCAAATCGGCGCTGCAGGAATGGGCGGCGCGCCACAATCGCCGTCCGCCCGACTATACCGTCACCGACCGGTCCGGCCCGGAGCACGCTCCCCGCTTCACGGTGCGCGTGGCAATCGGCAAACTTGCCGAGGCAAGCGCAACCGGCGCATCGAAGCAAGAAGCGGAGACGGCGGCGGCGGCAGCGTTGCTGGCGAGGTTGGAGGCATGAGCGGCGTGCATCGCCTTGGGCAAGAAAGAACGGCCCTTCGACAGGCTCAGGGCGAACGGGTGCTGAAGCAGTGCCGTGGCCTGCTGCATGTAAGGGCAGGGCTTCGACAAGCTCAGCCCGAACGGGATCTCAGGTTGGGATTCCCCAATCTCGCATCCGTTCGCCCTGAGCCTGTCGAAGGGCCGTCCTTCCTCTCGGCTTGGGCCAAGCCATGACCTTTTGGACCTATATGCTCCATTGCCGCGGCGGCGCTTATTATGTTGGCCATACCGACGATCTGGATCACCGCATCGCCCAGCATCATACTGGAAGCATTCCCGGTTTTACCTCCAGC
>CANJKQ010000283.1 GCA_947474905.1 Pseudomonadota bacterium
CAGGCCGCGATGCGCGCCGAAAAAATCGGCTTTCGGTCGCAAAACCGGCTGCTCGCCAAGCTGGCACCAATGCAACGCATGACGGTTGGCCAGTAAACGAGCGACAGATGTCGATGCTTGATCGATGCGCCGTCGGAGGGAGGGTACCCCATCAAGCCATCACCTACGCCATGATCGCCCCTATCCCGCCGCCGCAATCCGCTTAGCGAAAATCAGCTTGGCGACTCCGTCTTCCCAGAAATCGGGCAGCACGGCTATTTGGGTGCAGCCCCGCGCCTGGTAAAAGCCACGGACGGCGATCTGGTCATCGGCGTCGGTTGTCTCGATGATCAGCAAGCGCGCGCCGATACCCGCCAGTTGCGCCTCGACGGCGGCAAGCAGCGTTGAGCCAACGCCACAAGCGCGCCATGCCGGATCCGTGCCGATGGCGCGCAAATTCCAGGTCCGGTCGGTGAATTTCTCGGGCTCGGCAAAGGCGAAGCCGGCGGCGGCGCCGTCACGCTCAGCCATGATCCACAGGTCAGGCGCTTCGCCGTTAAGCGCAGGCGCGATCATCGCCGGCAGAGCGTCGGCCGGGAACAGCCCCGCCGCTTCGGCCAGCCGGCCGATCGCCGCCTGATCGCTTGCGACCGCACGCCGCGTCATCGTCATGCCCCCGTCCCTTTCACCGTGGTCAGCTTGCCGCTCGATCGCCAGCACCATAACGGGCGAGGAACAGATCGACGCATTGGGTGACCCAGGGCGCCCGCGCCGCGTCGGCAAGCGGCGGCGCCGCGCCGATGATCGCGCGCGGCCAATGCAGCCCGACGATCATCCCCGCCAACAGCATCGCCGCTTCTTCCGGATCATCGCAGGCAAGCGTGCCCGCCGCCGTCATCCGCTGGAGATACGCCACCAGCAGGTCCAGCGTCCGTTGCGGCCCGTGCTGGTAATAAGTCGGGCCGATATCGGGCATGCGCGGCGCCTCGGCAATGACGACGCGGTGCAGCGCCATCGTTCGCGGATCGAGCACCAGGTCGAGCAGCGCGCGGCCGAAATCGATCAGGTTGGTGCGGATATCGATCGTCTCGTCAATGCCATGATCGTCGATGATGCGCTGCGCCATGGCGTCGACAATTGCGGCGAGCAACTGCTCCTTTGACCCGAAATGATTATAGATCGTCGCTTTGGAGGCGCGGGCGCGCGCCGCCACTTCGGCCATCGAGGCGTTGGCGAAGCCATGTTCCAGAAAAACGTCGATGGCAGCATCCAATATGGCGCTGGGGCGCAAGGCGCGCGGCCCCTGACGCATGACGGCGACGCGAGTCATCGCGCCGTCCCCCGCTCCGGCGAAATCATGGTCTTCGGGCGTGGCGAATATCGTCCGGTCACGCGCGCCAACATAGTCGCTATGCGGGCCACGTCCATGTCCCGGCGCCGTCAACGGTGCGGACAGCGCCAGCGCTGGTCGCATT
Source organism: Pseudomonadota bacterium (assembly GCA_947474905.1). The sequence continues at coordinate 1,455 of CANJKQ010000283.1, forward strand.
TCGCCGCGCCGAAATGTTTCGCGTGCTTAGCAATATGGCCCAAAGGGTACTTGTCGGTACAGTTTCTCGCGGCCATAGCACGCTGGCTTATGCAGACCCGATTCGCCCCCGCCACGCCCCTCGCGGTCGCCGCGATCCTTGCGACCTCGGGCTGCGTTTCCATTCCCAAAATCGGTGCTGCGCCAAAACCGGTCGCGTCGCTCGATGTCGCTGAGACGCTGGCGAAAGCATCGGCGCCCGATCAGGCCGTGGCGGAATGGCCCGCCGATGAATGGTGGCATCGCTATAACGATCCCCAGCTCGACGCGCTCGAGGCCGAGGCAATTGCGGGCTCGCCAAGCTTTGCCGCCGCGCTTGCCCGCATTCGCCGCGCCGATGCGGTGGCGGAGCAATCGGGATCATCGCGGGCGCCCGAAGTGGCGGCCGATGGCTCGCTGGCCGAAGCCAAGCAGAGCTATAATAACGGCATTCCCCAATTCATCGTCCCCAAGGGGTTCCACAACAACACGCGCGTTGCGCTCAGCTTCAACTGGGACGCTGATCTGTGGGGCCGCAATCGCGACCAGCTCGCCGCCGCCACCAGCGAAGCCAAGGCGGCCCGGGCCGATGCGGCGCAGGCCAAGCTCGCGCTGACCACCAGCGTCGCCTCGGCCTATGCCGATCTTGCCCGGCTATTCACCGACCGCGATGCCGCCATCGCCGCCGCCAAGGTTCGCCGCGACACATTTGAGCTGGTGCAGGCACGCCGCGCCAATGGGCTGGAGACGACCGGCACCGTCAACCAGCAATTGGCGGCCGATCGCAGCGCGCAATCGGATGTCGTTGCGATCGACGAGACGATTGCCAGCACCCGCGCCCGGCTAGCGGCCCTGCTGGGGGCTGGCCCCGATCGCGGGCTGACGATCGAGCGGCCGACCATCGCGCTGGGAACGGCGCAGGCTTTGCCCGCCGACGCCGGCATCGACCTGATCGCGCGCCGCCCCGATATTGCCGCGCGCATCTGGCGGCTGGAGGCGGCGGCACGGCGCGTTCATGCCGCGCGCAAGGATTTCTATCCCAACATCACGCTGAGCGGGCTTGGCGGGCTGCAATCCTTCGACGTCAAGGATTTGACGGTGGGCGGATCGGAAATTGCGAGCCTGGGACTCGCCGTCCATTTGCCGATCTTCACGGCGGGTCGATTGCAGGGGGCGTATCGCGCCCAACGCGCCGATTATGACGCGGCGGTCGCCGATTATAACGGCACGCTGGTATCGGCCTTTCAGGATCTGGCGACGACGCTGGCCGCGCGCCGTACCCTGGAAGCGCGCACCCGCCAGATTGAGGGCGCGCTGGAGGCGTCGCAACGCGCCTATGACGTCGCCAAGGATCGCTATCAGCACCAGATCACCAGCTATTTGAACGTGCTGACCGCCGAGGACCAGGTGATCAACACCCGCCGCGCGCTGAACGCGCTTTATGCGCGCAGCCTCACCGTCGATATCGACCTCATCCGCACGCTGGGGGGCGGCTATCACCCCGGTGACACGCCCAAGCCAGGGAAGACCCAGCCATGACCGAAGCCACTGCCGGCGCCCCCGCTGCTCCGCCATCCCCCCCTGCCCCGGCGGCGTCTGCCGCCCCCAATCCGGCCTCCGCCGATCGCCGTCGCCGCCTGCTCTCCATCCTGGCGGTCGTGGTGGCGGTGGGCGCGATTGTCTATCTGCTGTGGTGGTTCTTCATCGGCTCGACCCGCGTGACGACCGATGACGCTTATGTCGGCGGCGATTCCGCCCAGATCACGCCCCTGGTATCGGCGCC
>CANJKQ010000284.1 GCA_947474905.1 Pseudomonadota bacterium
AATCAGAGCCGCCGAACCGGCGACGCGCGAAAGAAACGTCATTGAGCGATCTTGAAATGCGGTGGGAACGCGGGCGCGGCACTGTTAACCGGATGCCTAAATCGTGGCATTCACTCCGGAAATGGGCCGGCCGGGATACCCCCCGACTGCGTCACCGAACGATATCGCACACCGCTTGGCACAACGCTGAACAAATAGTGGAGCGCGATTGCGTCGCCGGGGCGATCAAGTCAATCGACCAATAACGTTTCAGCGGCGAACCGTTCAGCCGATGCGATATCCAGTTCGATGACCCATAGATCGGGGTCGATACGGCGGCGACGCTGCCAATAATCGGCAATGGTTGCGGCGTCGGCAGCGACGGCAGGCCCCACCCGTGCCAGCCGCGCCACGCCATCGATGCCCGACTCGCGTTCGAAAAAGCCCGAAAAGCTCGACTTTTCAAATATCACCAGCAGGATACCGCCATCGTGCCGATCGCCCCTGGCGAGAACCATGGCAAGGCCACCCGCATCGTTGACGCGGCGGAGCAAGGCGCCCGCGCGCACATCCGTCGGCAGGCGCGCGCTCATGCCGTGGCGCGATAGCCCGGCAAGCTCGCCAGGGCAAAACGCGAGCGCATGAACGTGCCGGTGCCGCGCGCCACTTCCTCGCCGCTCGCGTCGATCAACCGCGCCTCGGCGATCAGGACGCGGCGTTGCCCGCTCAGCCAGCGCCCTTCCGCCACCGCCTCGCCAGCGCCGAGCGGCCGGGTGAACAGCAGGTTGAACGCCGTGGTCAGCAAGAAGCGATCAGTCACCAGGCTGTTGGCCGCATAAAATGCCGCATCGTCGAGCATCTTGAAATAGCTGGTGCCATGCACCGCGCCGCCAGCGTGAAAATACCGCTCGTCCATGCGGAAGCGGATTCGCGACACGCCGCTGGCGGTGATCTCCAGCCTTGAGTCGAACAGCTGGTTGATCGGCGCGGCAGTGTAAAGCGCCTCCAGCGCGCGGAAATGCGCCGACGCGCCGGCGATCACCCCGTCAGGCGGCGTCGCGGGCGTGGTCATGCGTCCACAGGGCATAAAGCGCGTCCGTCGACCCCGCCCCGCGCAGCTTGGCGACAAAGGCCTGGTCGCGCAGCCGCCGCGACACCCGCGCCAGTGCCTTCAGATGCTCGGCACCGGCATCGGGCGGCGATACCATCGCGAAGACAAGGTCAACCGGCAAAGCGTCGACCGCTTCGAAATCAATGGGCTGTGCCAGCCGCGCGAACAGGCCAGTCACTTGGCCCAGCCCCGCCAGCCGCCCGTGCGGAATGGCCACCCCGCCGCCAAAACCGGTCGAACCCAGCTTCTCCCGCTCGCTGAGCGCCAGCGTCACGGCGTCGGCATCCAGCCCGTGCGCGGCGGCGAGCGCAACGCCAATCTCCGCAAATAATGCCTTGCGAGTCTTGGCGACGAGCCCTTCAATAACGGTCGTTGGTGCCAGCAAATCGCTGAAATCGGTCATTGTCGTCCTTCGGACGGCCGATGGGCGCCCCGATAAGGGGCGCGGCATCGGCAACTGGTGGAGGTGGATTGGCGGCGCCCATACGCCCGATCCGATACTATTGAAAGCCCCAGAGCCGGTATGGATGCACTCAGCGGGAGCGTTGCGGCTCGACCCAGCCGATCGTGCCGTCACCCCGGCGATAGACCATGTTATAGGCGCCCGTTCCGCTGTTGAGGAACAACAGGGCGGCAGTATTGCGCAGGTCCAGCATCATCACCGCGTCCGACACTGTCGCCTGCGGCACGTCGACCCGCGTTTCGGCAATGATCACCGGCGCGTCGCTCGGCTCGCTATCCTCATCCGCCTCGCTGAACAGGGTATAACGGGCGTTGTAGAAGCGGTCATCATCGACGCCGTCGAGGGCCGACGGCTCATTCTCGGTCGCGGCAGCGGGGGCAGGGGGCGTCGCGCGATCCTTCAACCGGCGAACATAGCGACGCAGCTGTTTTTCGATGCGATCGGCCGCCCCATCATAAGCAACATGCGCGTCCATCCCGGCATTGCGCCCCTTCAGGATAACGCCCTGCATGACATGCGCGACAATATCGCAGGTAAAGCCATTATCGTGCGGGCCCTTGCCGATCGTCACCTGCGCCGAAATGGCGCGGGCGAAATATTTGTCGGCAATGGCCTGTAGCCGGGTTCGGATATGGAGCTTGAGCGCGTCGCCCGTTTCGACCTGATGCCCCGAAATCCGGATATCCATGGCTTTGCTCCTTCACGTGAGATGCTTGGCTCGCCCCGCCTCAGCCCGAGGCGGCGGTTTCTCCCCACACCGCGTTGCTGATCGTGGCGATAAAGGCGCGATGGCGCGCGACTTCGTCCTCGCTCGGGGAAAATTGCCGGGGCGGACGGGCCGTCGCGGCAACGGGCGCCGCGCGCAGCATGGGCGCCTCAACCACCGTTTCGGCAACCAACGTCAAGCCGATCTGCCGCCCGCCCGTAAGCTCGACATAGACCTGCGCCAGCAATTGCGCGTCGAGCAGCGCGCCGTGGAGCACGCGATGGCTGCGATCGACGCCAAAGCGGGTGCAGAGCGCGTCCAGCGTATGCTTGGCCCCGGGAAAGGTGGTGCGCGCGATCTGTAAGGTATCGACCATCCGCTCCAGCCCGATCGCCGCGCGGCCGCAACGACCAAGCTCGCCGTTCAGAAAGCCGAAATCGAACCCGGCATTATGCGCGACCAGCGGCGCATCGCCGATAAAGTCGAGCAACGCCTCTGCCTGGTGATGGAATATGGGCTTGTCAGCCAGAAAGGCGTCGGACAGGCCATGGACTGCCTGCGCTTCGGCATTCATCGCGCGTTCGGGGTTGAAATAGCAGTGGAACGTCCGCCCCGTTTCGACCCGGTTGATAAGCTCGACACAGCCGATTTCGACCAGTCGGTCGCCGTTTGAGAAACTGAGGCCGGTGGTTTCGGTGTCGAAAACAATCTCGCGCATTTGTCGTCTTATCCACCCGTGCGCGCCAACAGGCAAGCAATGACGCGCCGCACCTCGGCGCGGGTTTCGTCCAGTGGAACGCCGGTATCGATGACGAAATCGGCCCGCGCGCGCTTTTCACGATCGGGCAGCTGACGGGCGAGAATCGCATCGAGCCGGGCGTCGCTTTGGCCCGGCCGCGCCAGCACGCGCGCGCGCTGATGATCATGCGGCGCGGAAACGACGGCGACGGCATCGACATGCGCTTCACCCGCGGTTTCATAAAGCAGCGGCAC
>CANJKQ010000285.1 GCA_947474905.1 Pseudomonadota bacterium
GTGCCCGGCGGCGGCGCCATCAGCGGCACACCGCCCGCGCGCAGCCGATCGAGGCAGGTGATGAGATCATCGCAGATCAGCGCGATATGCTGAATGCCCTCGCCATTATAGGCACGCAGATATTCCTCGATCTGGCCGCCGCCGGCCTTGCCTTCCTCGTTGAGCGGAATGCGGATCTTGCCGTCCGGCGCGGTCATCGCCTTGCTGGTGAGGCCGGTATATTCGCCCTTGATATCGAAATAGCGGATTTCGCGGAAGTTGAAGATGCGCTCGTAAAAGCCCGCCCAATGCGCCATCCGGCCGCCATAGACATTGTGGGTCAGGTGATCGATCAAGCGGAAGCCGGCGCCCGCCGGGTGGCGATCGACGCCGTCGAGATAGACGAAATCGATGTCGTAGATGCTCAGATCATCGCCATAGCGATCGACCAGATAGATCAGCGCCCCGCCAATGCCGCGGATCGCGGGGATGCGCAGTTCCATCACCCCGGTCTGCGTCTCGACCGGCTCGGCGCCCCGCTCGATCGCGGCGGCATAGGCAGCCTGTGCGTCCTTGACGCGGAACGCCATGCCGCAGGCCGATGGGCCATGTTCGGCGGCGAAATAGGCCGCATGGCTTTTCGGCTGGTAATTCACGATCAGGTTGATGCCGCCCTGCCGCCACAGATCGACATCCTTGGAGCGGTGATGCGCGATCCGCGTAAAGCCCATCGCCTCGAACACCGGCTCGATCACGCCCTTTTGCGGCGCGCAGAACTCGACAAATTCAAAGCCGTCAAGGCCGATGGGGTTGTCAAACAGGTCGGTCATGGGGGCTCCCGCGCAATGGCTCATGATGTCGCGAACAAGTAACAATTGATACTATATCAGCGAGCGGCTCGCTCGTCTAGCCGCTTGCCCAACACCCTCGCCACGGCGCGCCTCTTTCGCTATCCGCCAATTTTATGACTCGTCTCGATCCCTCCGATCGCGTCTTTGCCGTCGGCCTTGCCGCCATGGCGGGCTATGTCGATGCGATCGGCTTTCTGTTGACCGGCGGCTTTTTCGTGTCGTTCATGTCGGGCAATACCACGCGGCTGGGGGTGGGGCTGGGCGCGCTGTCGAACGAAGCGGGCCTGGCGGCGCGGCTGATCGTCATGTTTGTGGGCGGCGTGGCCGTCGGGTCGCTGATCGCACGACAGGCGGGCGCGGTGCATCGCGTGGTGCAGCTGATCGTCATTGCCGGAATGATTGGCGGGGCAGCGGTGGAAGGCCAGGCCGCGCCGGGACTGACGATTGCCTTTCTGGCGTTCGCGATGGGCATCTGCAACACCGTAGTCGGGCCGGGCGATGCGCGGATCGGGGTGACTTATATGACCGGCAATCTGGTCCGCGTCGGCCAGGCGATTGCCGAGGCGATTTCGGGCGGATCAGCCTGGGGTTGGGTGCCCCCCGCCTTGTTGTGGACCGGCATGATGGCCGGCGCCTGGATCGGCGCGATTGCCTATTTCCGTTTTGGCGTCATGGCCTTGTGGGCGGCGTCTGCGGCGGCATTGGTGCTGGCGGTGGCAGGGGCACGGCGCGGACGGGCGGCGTGACCGGGCTGCAGCTCGACCAATTCCTGCCCTATCGCCTTTCGATCGCGTCGAACCGGGCGTCGGCGGCCGTGGCGACGGCGTATCAGGCGCTGTTTGGCCTAAAAATTCCCGAATGGCGGCTGATTGCGGTGATCGCGGAAGGCGAGGGGCTGACCCAGCAAGCGCTTGGCGCGCGGACGCAGATGGACAAGGTGACGGTCAGCCGCGCCGCGATTGCGCTTGTCGAACGCGGGCTGGTCGAGCGGCGCGCCAACCCGGCGGATCAACGCTCGCACTTACTGACGCTCAGCCGGGCGGGCCGCGCGTTGTACGACGATGTCGCGCCCAAGGCGCTGGAGCTGGAGGCGCGACTGTTCGCCAGCTTTTCGGCGCGGGAGAAGGCCGATTTTCTCGCGATGCTCGGTCGCATAGAGGATGCCGCCGCCGCGCTCGACGCCGAACGGGGTTGATAGGCGGGGCAGGAGTTCGTAAGCGCTCGACCGCCTCCCCAGGCCGACACTATCTTGCCCAATCTGGAGGACTCATGCCCATCACTGTCGATCGCGCCGGCCTGACCGTTGCCGAGGAGCTAGCCGCGTTCATTGAGGAGCGCGTGCTGCCAGGGCTGGGCATCGCAGCGGCGGCGTGGTGGGCCGGCGTGGCCGACATTTTCGCGCGGTTCGCGCCAGAGAACGCCGCGCTGCTGGCCCGGCGCGATGAACTGCAGGCGGCGATCGACGCGCGTTACAAGGCGGGGCAGCCGGTCGACGAGGCGTATCTGCGCGAGATTGGCTATCTCGTGCCGGAACCCGCGCCGTTCACCATCGGCACCGAGCATGTCGATGCCGAAATCGCGACGATGGCGGGGCCGCAACTCGTCGTGCCGATCCTCAACGCGCGCTTCCTGCTCAATGCCGCCAATGCGCGCTGGGGCAGCTTATATGATGCTTTGTATGGCACCGATGCGCTCGATGCGCCGCCCGCACGGCCCGGCGGCTATGATGTGGAGCGCGGGGCCGCCGTGGTCGCGCGCGCAAAAGCGTTTCTGGATGAGGCGATTCCTGATTGGCGCGAGGATAAGGGGCTGGTTGCGCGCGGGGAGGGGGCCAAGCTGTTCCGCCACCATGGCCTGCATGTCGAGCTGCAATTCCAGCCCAATGCCATCGGCGCGAGCGATCCCGATGGCTTGTCCGACGTCATCCTCGAATCCGCGCTGACCACGATCTGCGACCTTGAGGACTCAGTCGCGGCGGTCGACGCCGAGGACAAGGTCGCCGCCTATGCCAATTGGCTCGGCCTGATGCGTGGCGACCTGGAGGAGACGTTCGATAAGGGCGGCAGGCAGCTTACGCGTAAACTCAATCCGGACCGCAGCTACACCGCGGCTGATGGCAGCACGATCACGCTCCCCGGCCGCTCGCTGCTTTTCGTCCGCAATGTGGGCCATCTGATGTCCACGCCCGCCATCCGCTTGCCGAGCGGCGGGGACACGCCCGAGGGCATTCTCGACGCGATCATCACATCGACGATCGCGCTTTACGACCTCAACGGGCTTGGCAAGTTCCGCAACAGCCGCGCGGGCAGCGTCTATATCGTCAAGCCCAAGATGCACGGGCCCGATGAGTGCGCCTTCACCAACCGGCTGTTCGACGCGGTTGAGGATCTGCTCGGTCTGGCGCGCCA
>CANJKQ010000286.1 GCA_947474905.1 Pseudomonadota bacterium
AATCGCCTCGCTCGCGGCGAGCGGGGTGCTGTTTGCTTTTCCCGAAGTGATGTTTCCCAAGGGGACGCCGATCGGTTTTGAGGCGTGGCTGCCGGGCATCGTCTTTGCGATTGCCTGGTCCGACCTGTCGTTGGCGGCGCTGGCCTATCGCGACAATGTCCGCGCGACCGTTACCGCGCGCGCGATTATCGAACCCTGGACGATCAGCATCGCCGCCACGTTGCTATGGTTCGTCATGCCGGGCGACGGGCTGGTGATTGCCTATGCGCTGTCGATGCTGGCGGCGATGATCGCCTCGATCGCGCCGTTCATTCGCGAATATGGCCTGCCGGTGGGATGGCGGCCCGATTTCGGCCAGATCATTGCGCTCGCCCGCCGCAACGTGCCCTTGGCGGGCGCCGACGCCATCGAATGGGCGACGCGCAATGTCGACCGCTTCATTCTGGGCCAATTGTTCCCGCCCGCGGTGGTCGGGATTTATTATATGGCGCAGCAGATCGCCTCGCTGCCCGGCCGGCTCAAGACCAGTTTCGACCCGATTCTAGGGCCCGTCATTGCGCGCAGCCTGGCGCGCGGTGATCGTGCGGGCATTGCCAAGCAAGTCCGCCAGGTCGCCTTCTGGATCATGGTACCGCAAGCCTGCCTGGCGCTGATGGGATCGATTCCCGGCGAAGCGGTGATGGGCGTGGTTGGCCCGCAATTCGTGCCGGGCGCGCTGTCGCTGGGGTTTCTGCTGACCGCCGAAGTGATCGCCACCATGGGGGCCGTCAGCGAAAGTGCGCTCGTCTATGTCGCGCGCCACTGGAACCTGATGGTGTCGCTCGCCATGCTGGGTGTGCAAGTGGCGGTCAGCCTCGCGTTCATTGCAGGCGTGAAGGCGCTGGGCTTGCCGATCGCGGCGCAAGCGGCGGGGCCGGCGGCGGCCCTGTGCCTGTCAGTCGCGATTACCTCGATCATCAAAAGCCGGTTGCTCGGCGCGTTGCTGAAAGCGCCGATTTCGGGCTGGCGCTGGCCCTTGATCGGGGCCGCCGGGGTCGCGGGGCTGGTCGGCTATGCGTTCACCTTGCTGCCGCATCGGCTTGAATGGGCGGAGCTGACTTTTGGCCTGCCTGCGATCATTGTTACTTATTTTTCGGTGCTGTGGCGCTGGGGATTCGAGCCTGAAGACAAGGCGTTGTTCCGCAGGCGGGGGCGGATCAGCCCTGCTGTCGACGCCTGACGACGCAACGGCCCCGCAACTAATCCTCCCGCTCGCGCATTATGCTCAATGGAGCGGCGGCGAGAAGGAGAGAGACATGCGGATGCTTACCCTGGGGCTGCTTGCGGCGGCGAGCATTGTCGGCGGCTGCGCAGGCGATGATGATGGCGGTCGCCCGGCCTATGCCAGCGACTGGCACCATTATCGCGATTATGATTACGACCGTCCCGACCCGCGCGACAATGGCTATTATGCCGATCGTTATTATCGCGACGACACCCGCTATCATGAGCGGCGCCTGTCGGCCGATGACCGCATTTATCGCGGGCGCGACGGTCGCTATTATTGCCGCCGGTCCGACGGGACGACGGGCTTGATCGTCGGTGGTGTCGCAGGTGGCGTGCTCGGCAATGTGATCGCGCCGGGCGGCTCCAAGACCCTGGGCACGTTGCTTGGGGCGGCGGGCGGCGCGGCGATCGGCAATGCGGTCGACCGCGATAATGTGACCTGCCGCTAACCCCCGTTCGGGCAAGTTCGCTTATTTGAGCGGCTTGCCCGAATCCTTCCATTTGTCGAGGATCTGGCTGTCGGGATCGTCGGCGCTGGTGGCGTAGCGCGGCTGCACGCTGCCCGATCCGGTGTAAGCGGGCTGGACGGCGGCGGGCGCGGGGCGCGGCGGCGTGGCGGGCTTGGCTGCCAGCGACAGTGCCGCGATGGTGACCGGTGTTGCCGCAACGGGCGTGGTCGGCGCTTGGCGTGGATGCGGTCCGGGCACCGGCTCGCCGCCCCGGTACAGCTGCGTAAAGGCAGCGGGCGCTCCCCACCAGCCTTGCCAGCGGTGAAAGAAATGGGCGCCGATCGCCGCCGTCATCACCAGCTGGCGGTTCCACGCCGGGGTGACCGCGAACGTGTGGTAATGGGTGGCGAGGCCCACGGGCGCAAACACCTGCCCGGCCAGTGCCTGCGCTGCCACCGCCATCGCCTGGCGCCACAAGGCCGGCTCGGGCCGACGCGCCATCGACCCGTCGCAAGCGAAGGAGAATTGGCAACCGGCATGCTCGCTGCCCTGATAGACGACGCCGCAGACCGTGGCGGGGAAAGCGGGATGGCGGACGCGGTTGAGGATGGTTTGGGCAACCGCGCGCTGCCCCGCATCGGGTTCACGCGCCGCTTCGTAATAGATCGCGGCGGTCAGGCAATCGAGCGCGCGGCCGCGATCAACCGCGCTGGCGCGCGCCATGCTGAATGGCTGGGCGGGGTGGATGGTGGCATTGCCATTGGCATCGCTCGCGTTGGCAGGCACCGCCATCTCGGGCAGCGCGGCGGTGCCCGTTGTGCCACTGGACGGCGCGGCGCCATCATCGACGGCGTAGAAATAAGCGGCGCCGGGGAAATGATCCTCCGCCTCATAGCCTGTCGGTCGCGGGGTGTTGCTGGCCGCAGCAGGCGGGTGGGCAATGATCGCCTTGATCGCTGCTTGCGCCGAATAGCCCAGCCCCAGCACGGCAACAAACGCTGCCATCCCCGCCCCGCGCGAGCGCGGGTCGAGCAGCGCGCCGATTGGCGGCAGCGAAAGGGGCGGGCGCAGCCAGGCCATCGCAATCCATCATGCGCCCCGGGCCCCATGCCCATGGCGCAGCGGCGCCATAGCAGCCCAAAGGTTATTTTTTTCGCTCGCCAATTTGGCGCTGTGCCGGTGTGAAACGATTGTTGGTTAACGTAATTCTTTGGGCTGTCGCTGCTGGCCAGCCCGTTATTTGAGGGCTGGCGTATCGAGGTTGAGCGCGCTTGCGGGGATCACTTCCGCCCCGGGATAGGCCTTGCGCAGGTCATCGATGAACAGCTTGGCATCGCCGACCACGATGATGCTGGCCTTGGCGGGATCGAGCAACGTCGCCGCAGCGGCGCGAACCTGCTCGGGCGTCACCGCCGAGACATTGCCGATATAGCGGCCAAGCTCGTCTAGCGGCACGCCGCTGGTGACATAGCCGCCAACGATGCCGGCAATGCCGCTCACCGTTTCGGCGCGTCGGCCAAA
>CANJKQ010000287.1 GCA_947474905.1 Pseudomonadota bacterium
CTTCAGCGTGATGGCATTGGCCGGCGCCGGCTTGAACTGCGCCTGCAGCAGGCCGATCGACGGGATCGCGATCGCGACCAGAATGGCGACCGGCGCCAGCGTCCAGACAATCTCGATCATGGTGTTGTGCGACGTCTTCGACGCAACCGGATTGGCGCGGCGATTATAGCGCAGCATCACCCAGATCAGCAGCGCCAGCACAAACAGCGAGATACCGGTAATGACCGGCACGAGCAGATTGTCGTGCATGCCGTGCGCGAAACGGCCATTTTCGGTGAATTGCGGCTGCAGGCCGATATATTTGTCGACCGGCTGGCCAATGCCCTTTTCGGGCAGGACCATCGGCCCACCATCAAGCGCGAGCATCGGGTCGTTCGATTTGGCGGCGGCAGGAGCAGGTTTGGCGGCATCGGCCGGTTTCGTGGCCGCGGCAGTTTGTTGCGCGGCAGCGGGCGCCGCTTGCGTGGTTGCCGGCGCTTGCGCGGCGGCGGGGCCACCGGCGGCAAGCAGCAGCCCGGCAGCGAGACTGATGACCATCAACCCTGTCTTGCGCATCGTTCCTCAATTCACCCTGTGCGCGGCCGCGCCGTTCGCGGGCGCTGGCCGGGGCGGGAATACGCCCCTTGTGGGGGTGCCTATACGCATCACGCCTGCCTGCCTCAAGCATTAGAAGTGCATTTTTTGCAGGTGCGACCGTGGCGCCACGTTGCGCCGGCGTCGGGCCGATCCTAATCAAGCGCCGAGACGAAGCGGGAGTTGAGAATGACCGACGACGATGTGCTGGCCGAATTCCGCGCGGCAGACGCGCTGCTGGAGGGGCACTTCGTCCTGTCATCGGGATTGCACAGCCCGCGCTACCTGCAATGCGCGCGTGTGTTGATGAACCCCGCGCGGGGCGCGCGGCTGGCGACGGCGCTGGTCGCCAAGCTGCCGGTCGATCTTCGCCGCGCGATCGAGGCGGTGGTGTCGCCCGCGATGGGCGGGGTGATTGCCGGCCATGAAATGGGCCGGGCGTTGGGCGTCGACGCCCTGTTTCTGGAGCGCCCCACGGGAACGTTTGAGCTGCGCCGCGGCTTTCGCCTCTCCCCGGGGGAGCGGGTGTTGATGATGGAGGATGTGGTGACGACGGGCCTGTCTTCCCGCGAAGCGATTGCCGCGATTCACGCGGCGGGCGGCGCCGTGGTGGCGGCCGCCGCCCTGGTCGATCGGTCGGGCGGCACCGTTGACCTGGGCGTGCCGTTTTTCCCGCTGATCCGGATCGATGTGCCGACCTATCCGGCGGACGCCTTGCCGGCGGACCTTGCCGCCATTCCCGCAACCAAGCCCGGCAGCCGGGCAGCGGCATGAGCCGGGTGCTGCGCCTTGGGGTCAATATCGACCATGTCGCGACTGTCAGGAATGCGCGCGGCGCTGGCTATCCCGATCCGGTGCGCGCGGCCCTGGCGGCGGCCGAGGCGGGCGCGGACGGCATTACCGCGCATCTGCGCGAAGACCGGCGCCACATCACCGATGGCGATATTGCCCGCCTTTCGACCGAGCTTGCCATCCCGCTCAACCTCGAAATGGCGGCGACCGCAGAAATGCTGGCGATCGCGCTGAAGCATCGCCCGCATGCCGCGTGCATCGTGCCCGAAAAGCGCGAGGAACGCACGACCGAAGGCGGTCTCGACGCGGCGGGGCAATTTGACCACCTCGCGCCGATGGTCGCGGCGCTGAGCGAGGCAGGCATTCGCGTCTCGCTGTTCATCGAACCCGATGCGCGCCAGATCGATGCGGCGATTCGACTCGGCGCGCCGGTGGTCGAGCTCCATACCGGTCGCTATGCCGAACTTGACGGGTCCGCACGAGCAGAGGAGCTGAAGCGCCTTGCCGATGCCGCCGCGCTTGGCGCCAAAAATGGCCTCGAAATCCATGCCGGCCACGGCCTCACCACCGCCAATGTCGCGCCCGTCGCGGCGATCCCGCAAGTGAAGGAACTCAATATCGGTCACGCCCTCATCGCCGATGCCATTTTCCTGGGGCTGGGCGATGCGGTCCGCGCGATGCGCGCGGCGATGGACGCGGCCTTGTGATCAATTCGCCCCAACAGCACGTCACCCCAGCGAAAGCTGGGGTCGCTCGCGGGGGGCATAGCACCGTCAACCCCGCGGCCCCCGCTTTCGCTGGGGCGACGGGTGGTGGATTGGGGGATGGCCGATGATCCTCGCCATCGGCTCAGACCTTTGTAATATTGAGCGCATCCAGGCGTCGCTGGATCGTTTCGGGACACGTTTTGAAGAGCGCGTATTCACCGATATCGAGCGCGCCAAGGCCGCATCGCGCCCCTTCACCAAGGCAGGCACGCTCGCCAAGCGCTTCGCCGCCAAGGAGGCTTTTTCCAAAGCGGTCGGCACCGGGTTCAAGCGCGGCGTGTTCATGAAAGATATTGGCGTCGTCAATGCGCGGTCGGGCGCGCCCACGCTCGCGCTCAGCGGTGGGGCAAAGGCAAGGCTTGACGCCATCACGCCCGCAGGCCACGTCGCAATCGTTCACCTGACGCTCACCGACGATCATCCATGGGCGCAGGCATTTGTGGTGATCGAGGCAGTGCCGGCAGCGGCCGCCCAGCAGGAATGACAGGCATGGCGAGTGACAATCTGGCGATCAACGCCGACCCGATGGCGACCGAGGACAGCGCGACCGGCGGCACCGACTGGTGGGCGGAAATTCGCGGCCTCCTTTGGCTGGTGCTGGCGGTGCTCGGCTTTCACAGCTTGATTGCCAAGCCCTTTTACATCCCGTCCGAATCGATGCTGCCCGGGTTGTTGGTGGGCGATCACCTGATCGTCACCAAATATCCCTATGGCTATTCCTATATTTCGCCGACCTTCCACGTCCTCCCTTTCTTTCACGGTCGGCTGCTGGGGCGGCTGCCCGAGCGGGGCGATATCGTCGTCGCGGTGCTGCCGCATTCGGATGAGGATTATATCAAGCGCGTCATCGGCCTGCCGGGGGACCGGCTGGAAGTGCGCGACGGTGTCGTGATCCTGAACGGCAAGCCGGTGAAGCGCGGCCCCCTCCATTATGTCGACATCGCCAATTATGGCGGCGACGCCCAGGTCGAAGGCGGTGTGACGTGCGATCCCGCGCAATACCCCGCCGGTTCCTTTTACCGCGACGCCAAGGGCGTGCCGCATTGCCGCTTGCCGATCGTGACCGAAACCCTGCCCAATGGCCGC
>CANJKQ010000288.1 GCA_947474905.1 Pseudomonadota bacterium
GAGCAGCAAGCCGGTGCCGCCGATCACCACCGTCTTGGCGACGATCAGCATCACCGCCATGCCGAGCACAAATAGCGGCCTCGCCGCCACCGCGCCCAGATCGAGCTTCATGCCGACCGCAAGGAAGAACAGCCCGAGCAGGATCGAGCGGAAAGGATCGACATCCGCCTCCAGCTCATGGCGATAGGGGCTGTCGGCCAGCGTCACGCCCGCCACGAAGGCGCCGAGCGCGGTCGACAGTCCCAGGCTGTGCATGATTGCCGCCGAGGCAATCACGGTGAACAGCCCGGCAAACACGAACATCTCGCGCTCGCCGAGATTGCCGATCAGCCGGAACAGCGGCCGCACGAGGAAGCGCCCGGCGAGGAAGAGCCCCGCCACGGCAAGGATGGTGTAAATGCCAAGCAGCCAGCCCGGCGGCGCATCAGCCGGGGCAGGAGCGCGGGAAAGCGCCGCGACAATCGTGATCATCGGCACGATCGACAGATCCTGGAACAGCAGGATCGCGAAGGCGCGCTCGCCGAACGGGGTGCGCAGGCGCCCCGCCGATTGCAGCATCGGCAGCACCTGCGCGGTCGACGACAACGCCAGCGGCATGGCGAGCGCCAGTGCGGCAGCCCAGCTGAACCCCACCGGCAGCATCAACGCCGCAAGCACCAGCCCGCACGTCACCACTTGCAGCGTGCCGACGCCCAAAATGTCGCGCCGCATCGCCCATAGGCGTGATGGGCTGAGCTCCAGCCCGACGAGGAACAGCAACAGGGTGATGCCAAGCTCGGCAATGCCCATTTTCTGTTCGGCATCGCCGACCAGGCCCATCACTTGCGGGCCGACGACGATCCCCGCGACGAGATAGCCCAGCGTCGCGCCCAGCCCCAGCTTGCGGAACAGGAGCACGAACGCCAGCGCAAAACCGAGCAGTAGCACGGCATCGCGCCACGTCGATCCGCTCATGCGGCGGCCTGGGCGTGGCTTTGCGCCGTGGCGGCGGCGTCGGCGCCTGCCTCGAATGCCAGCCGGATCGACGGGTGGCGCGCGCTGTGCGGCAACGCCGGCGCGAAAATGGCAATCCCCGGCCAATCGGGTTGCGACCCCTCGCCCGCCAGCCAGGCGGTCAGCGCGTCGCGGGCGGCGGCAAGCTCTTCGGGGCTGTGGCCAATGGCGTGGCTGGCGAACAACGTGCTCGACGCCTGGCCCAGCGCACAGGCACGCACCAGCATGCCGATATCGGCGATCCGGCCGTCGCTGCCCAACGCGATATCCACCGTTACGCGGCTGCCGCAGATCGGCGAGCGACGCTCAACCGTCGCCATCGGCGCTGGCAATCGCCGCGTCGGCGTGCTCGCGGCAAGGCGCAGGATTTCAGTGTTGTAGAGTGGCGCGTTCATCCCGCGTCCATGTAGGGGCTATGCCGCGCCAGCGCGAGGGGGCTGATAGGGGGTAATATCCACATTCCTGCCGACGCGATAACCCATGCGGCGGCATCCCGCTTCGCCGCCCCCCCATGCGGCCGCGCCCCCGTCCCTCGACGGCGCCCGTTGGGCCAGGGCCCATTCCCACGACTGCCCCGTATTCTCTCGACTGCCCCGTTTCCCCTCAACTGCCCCGTTCGTCCCGAGCGCAGTCGAGGGACGGGGTGCCTCGCAGAGCTGATCGGAGCGTCTCTCGACTTCGCTCGACACGAACGAAATCGCTGCGAGCAAAGAATTTAACGATCGACCGAGCTATTCGCCCCCGCCTCCGCATTGTCGGCATGGCCAAACACCGCATCGCCCCGGCGGCGGCGCTCGACAATATCGGCGATGCTCGCGCTCGTCGCGTTGAGGATGGGATAGGTGCGCGACTTGACGATCCAGTCGGGCCGCCGATTGGGCCCGCCCGTCACGGTATCGGTAACGAGCACGATCAACAGGAACAGCAGGCTCGCGAAGATCAGGCCCTTCAACCCGCCAAAGCCAAAGCCCAATGCGCGGTCAACCGGCCCCAGCACCGATGTGCGCGTCCGCTCCCCCACCGCCCGCGCGACGGCGCGCCCGCCAAAATAGGTGCCGCCCGCGATGATCGCGAAAGCCAGCACCGCCGAGCCCGCCACCGTCCCGACAAAGCCGGTCAGCATATGGGTGACGGGCGCGTGCAGCAGCTTCAGCGCAAAGACGATGAAGATCCACACCACCAAAGACAGGACTTCGGTGACGAATCCGCGCATAAACCCCATCACCGCCCCGCCGCCAACCAGCAACAACACGACGATATCCAGCGCGGTCAGTCCCATAGTGTCTCTTTCTGGCGGGTCGATCACAAACGGAATAAAGGGTGGCGCGGGCAGATGCTAGAGCATCATCCATCGCGACCCGCCATTATAATCTACCCCCGGCCGATCAGATGATCGACGAGCTGGCCCAGCGCGCGGAAGCTGGTGAGGCGCATCGTTCCCGGCTCGGCTGCCACATTGGGCGGCACCAGCGCCCGTTCAAAGCCCAGCTTGGCCGCCTCTTTCAGCCGCAGCGGCGCATGGGCGACCGCGCGAACCTCGCCCGACAAGGCCAGCTCGCCAAAAGCAACGGCGTCCGCCGCCACCGGCCGCTCGCTCAACGCCGAAACCAGCGCCGCCGCCACCGCCAAATCCGCCGCCGGATCGGCAATGCGATAGCCGCCAGCGACGTTCAGATAGACTTCGCACGCCGAAAAACTGAGGCCGCATCGCGCCTCGAGCACGGCGAGGATCATCGCGAGGCGCCCGCTGTCCCAGCCGACCACCGCCCGGCGCGGCGTTGCGCCGCTCGCCAGGCGCACCACCAGCGCCTGAATCTCGACCAGCACCGGCCGCGTCCCTTCCAGCGCGGGGAACACCACGGTTCCCGTCACGCCTTCATCGCGCTGGGTCAGGAACAGGGCGGAAGGATTGGCCACTTCGGCGAGCCCGCCCGATTCCATCGCAAACACGCCGATTTCATCCGTCCCGCCAAAGCGATTCTTGATCGCCCGCAGGATGCGATATTGGTGGCTACGCTCGCCTTCGAAGCTCAGCACGGTATCGACCATATGCTCAAGCACGCGCGGCCCCGCGATGCTGCCATCCTTGGTAACATGGCCAACCAGCACCAACGCGGTGCCGCGCTCCTTGGCGAAGCGGATCAGTTCCTGCGAGGAAGCCCGTACCTGGCTGACAGTGCCGGGC
>CANJKQ010000289.1 GCA_947474905.1 Pseudomonadota bacterium
CAGCCCCATGCCGGTGTCGATCGATTTCTTGGGCAGTTCACCAACGATTTCATTGGCCTGCTGCTCATATTGCATGAACACCAGATTCCAGATTTCAACGAAGCGATCACCATCTTCTTCCGGGGAGCCGGGCGGGCCGCCGGGAATATGGTCGCCATGGTCGAAGAAGATTTCCGAGCACGGCCCGCACGGACCATTATCGCCCATCGCCCAGAAATTGTCCTTGGTCGGGATGCGGATGATGCGGTGGTCGGGCAGGCCGGCGACCTTTTTCCAGAGGTCAAACGCCTCGTCATCGGTGTGATAAACGGTGACGGTCAGCCGTTCAGGGTCGATGCCCCATTCGCGGGTAACAAGGGTCCACGCCAGGCTGATCGCGCGATCTTTGAAATAATCGCCGAACGAGAAATTGCCCAGCATTTCAAAGAAAGTGTGGTGGCGCGCGGTATAGCCGACATTGTCGAGGTCGTTATGCTTGCCGCCCGCCCGCACGCATTTCTGGCTGGAGGTCGCGGTAACATAGGGCCGCGTTTCCAGCCCGGTGAAGACGTTCTTGAACGGCACCATGCCCGCGTTGACGAACATCAGCGTCGGGTCGTTGTGCGGCACCAGCGGCGCCGAGGGCACCGGCATATGCCCTTCCTTCGCGAAATAATCGAGGAAGGAGCGGCGAATATCGTTGGTCGAGGTCATGACCGGTTGATCTAGGGGTTGAGCGGCGGCGAGGCAACGGGCGGGTTCAGCCCCGTCTCCCACTTGGCGATCACGGTCGCCGCCACGGCATTGCCGATGACGTTGGTCGCGGATCGGCCCATGTCGAGGAACTGGTCGATCGCCAGCACCAGCAACAGCCCCGCTTCGGGCAAGTGGAATTGCCCCAGCGTTGCGGCAACCACCACCAGGCTGGCACGCGGCACGCCGGCAATCCCCTTGGACGTCACCATCAGCGTCAGCAGCATCGCGACCTGCGTCTCAAGCGGCAGCACGATGCCATAGGCCTGGGCGATGAACAGCGACGCAAAGGTCATGTACATCATCGACCCGTCGAGATTGAACGAATAGCCGAGCGGCAGCACGAAACTGGCAATTCGGTTGGGCACGCCAAATTGCTCCAGCGCCTCCAGCGTGCGCGGAAAGGCGGCTTCGGATGATGCAGTGGAAAAGGCCAGCAGCACCGGCTGGCGGATCAGCCGGATCAGCCCGATGGTGCGCGAGCCGACCAGCAGGAAGCTAAGCCCCAGCAACAACACCCATAAAGTGGCCAGGCCCAGATAAACCGACCCCATGAAGTAAGCGAGCTTGCCGATCACACCCGGCCCATGCTCGGTCAGCGCCGCCGCAATCGCCGCGAAAACCGCGAAGGGCGCAAAGCGCATGACGTAATCGGTGATTTTCAACATCACCGCCGCCAATGCCTCCGCCGCTTTGACCAAGGGTGCCGCTGCCGCGCCCGCTGCGTTCACCGCCACGCCAAAAAAGACCGAAAAGACGACGATCTGCAAAATCTCGTTCTTCGCCATCGCATCGATGATCGAGGTCGGAAAGACGTGGGTGATGACCTTGGCGACATCGAAATTGCCCTTGTCGACCACGGCATCGGCAGTCGCAGGGGGCAACGGCAGGTTGAGGCCGACGCCGGGGTGCAACAGATTGACCAGCACCAGCCCCAGCGACAGCGACATCAGGCTCGCCCCGATGAACCACAATAGCGACTTGGCGCCGACCCGACCCAGCGTGCCGGTATCCCCCATATGCGCGATGCCGGTTACCAGCGTCGCGAACACCAGCGGTGCGATGATCATCTTGATGAGGCTGAGGAACACCGTCGTCACGATCGAAAACCAATGCGCGATGTCTTTTAGCTGAGCGGCCGCCGCCGCGCTGCCGTCATCGATCTGGGCGTTGATTGCCCAGCCCATCGCCAGGCCCAGCACCAGCCCGATCAGAATGAACAGCGTCAGCCTTTTGGCCATGGAATCCCTCCCCAACTGCCTTGTCGGTGCGGGGTTGCAGCGGCGCGGTCAAGCGCCGTAACGTACCGGCGATCACCAACAAGGGGCCCCAGATGCTGCGCGATGACCTTAAACCGAGCCGACGGGGTGTGCTGGGCGCGGCGGCGATACTGCCGCTATTGGGGGCGCTGCCCGCGATCGTCCGCGCCGCCGAGCCCGATCTTGCCGGGCTGCGCGACATTACCACCACGGTGCCTCGCATCGGCCGCATGGAGCG
The DNA here is from genome assembly GCA_947474905.1 of Pseudomonadota bacterium. Next base: position 2,230 of record CANJKQ010000289.1, read on the forward strand.
GGAGGCGCGCCTCGCCCGCGCGCAATCGCTGATGAAGGCAAGCGGCATCGGCGCGGTGATCATCGAACCCGGCGCCAGCCTGATCTATTTCACCGGCGTCGAATGGCACCGCAGCGAAAGGTTGACCGCGGCGATCATCCCGGTTGAGGGCACGCCCTGCATCGTCACCCCCTTTTTCGAGGAACCGTCGGTGCGCCAGACGCTCGGCATCGAGGCCGAAGTGCGGGTGTGGCAAGAGGATGAAGACCCGCTGGCGCTGGTCGCCGGGTTTCTGAAAGACCGAAAGCTTGCCGCGCAACCCGTGGGGATAGAGGAATCGGTGCGCTACTTCGCGGTCGGTGGGCTGCGAAATGCGCTGAGTGACGCGAAGCTGGTATCCGCCAACCCCATTGTTCGCGGTTGCCGGATGATCAAGACGCCAGCGGAAATCGCGCTGATGCAAGCCGCGTCGGATGTGACGATGGCGGCGTATCGCTGGGTCCATCCGCGCGTTGAAAAGGGTATGGCACCCAGCCAGATCGCCGCGCTGATGAATGCCGCGACGGTGAAACTGGGCGGCAGCCCCGAATTCGCGCTGGTCCTGATCGGCGAGGCAGCCGCCTATCCGCATGGCAGCCGCGCGCCACAGCGTGTGGGTGACGGGCAAGTCGTGCTGATGGACTGCGGCTGCACCGTCAACGGCTATCAATCCGATATCTCGCGCACCTTCGTTTACGGGGCGGCGAACGCCGAGCAACGCCGCGTGTGGGATCAAGTCGCCAAGGGCCAGCAAGTGGCGCTGGCGGCCGCGCGGATCGGCGCCGCAGCGGGATCAGTCGATGACGCAGTGCGGCGCTATTATGAAAGCCTGGGCTATGGCCCCCGCTATAAGCTGCCCGGCCTGTCCCACCGCACCGGCCATGGCATCGGGCTTGACGGGCACGAACCGGTCAACCTCGTCCACG
>CANJKQ010000290.1 GCA_947474905.1 Pseudomonadota bacterium
AACACCGTGCCCCTTGGCGACGTTTTCGCGATCATATTGGCGAGCGGGTTGTTGCTCGTCGTCGTCGCGGCGGTGTTTCTTACATGAGCGCGACGACCGCCACCGCGTCGCGCCCAGCGGGACTGCTCCACCCGCTCGTGCATCCGAGCTTCGCGCTGATCGCGGGCGCAACGCTGGTTAGCAGCATCGGGGTGTGGATGCGCGACACGACCTCGGCCTGGACGGTAGCGAGCGGGCCGAACGGCGCAGCGAGCGTCGCGCTGGTGCAGGCGGCGACCGCGCTGCCCACCTTCTTGCTCGCGCTCCCGGCGGGCGTGCTGGCGGACCATTATGACCGTCGCCGCATCCTGATCTTTTGCCAGCTGGCACTTGCTGCGGCGGGAGCCACGCTCGCGGCGCTCAGCTATCTGCATCTGCTCGGCGTCGGCACGATCATCGGCATCGCGTTCGTTGCCGGGTGCGCCGCAGCGCTGTCCGGTCCCGCGTTTCAGTCGATCGTGCCGGCTCTTATGCCACCCGAGGACATTCGCCCCGCCGTCGCGCTGTCGAGCGTCAGCTTCAACATTGCCCGCGTGATCGGCCCGAGCATCGGCGGCGTCCTGCTCGCGACCGCAGGGGCGGCGGCGACCTATGCCTGCAACGCGGTTGCCTATCTCGTCACGATCGGTGCGCTGCTCGCCTTGCCGCGCTCCGTCTGCCCCAACCGCACGAAGGCGCCGGTCGCGTTCCGCGCCGAACTGCATCAGGGCTTCGCCCATGTCGCGCAAAGCGCGCCGTTCCGCCGCCTGCTCGCGCGGGCAGCGGCGCTGTACGTGTGCGCCGCCTGCTATCTCGCGCTGACCCCGGCGATCGCGCACGACGTGCTCGGCAAGAGCCCGGGCATTTACGGTGTGCTGCTGTCTGCGGTTGGGATCGGCTCGCTGATCGGCGCGGCCGTCCTGTCGGCCGCCAAGAAGCGCGGCATCGCCGACGACAGCCTGCTGATCGCCTGCTCGGCGGCGGGCGCGGTCGCATTGACCCTGCTCTCCTCCGCGCGTGAACCCGTGTTGGCGAGCGTCGCGTTGGCGCTCGCAGGCGGGGCGACTTTGATTCAGCTCGCGACCTTCAACGCGGCCGCGCAGCTGCTGCTGCCCGAGGCGATCCGCGGGCGGGGATTGTCGATCTACATGGCGGCGACGTTCGGCTGCATGGCCGTCGGCAGCTTGCTCTGGGGGGCGGTCGCGCAGGCGCTGTCGATCCAGGCGGCGCTGGTGCTGGCGGCGATCGGCTTCGCGCTGGCGGCGGCCGGCGGGCGCTACATTCCAATGGCGACGGAGGCACGGGCATGACCGAACCGCGCCGCATGATCGTCGGCGTCTCGGGCGCGACCGGCGTGGTCTACGCCATCCGCATTCTTGAGACGCTCCGCGCGCTCGACATCGAGAGCCATCTCGTCGTCACCAAGCCGGGCGAAATGACGCTCGCCTACGAGACCGACCTGGCGACGCGCGACCTGCGGGAGATGGCCGACGTGTCCTACCCGATCAACGACGTCGGCGCGGCAATATCGTCGGGGTCGTTCAGGACAATGGGCATGATCGTCGCGCCGTGCTCGATGCGCACCGTCGGCGAGATCGCGTCGTGCGCGACCTCGAACCTGCTCACTCGTGCCGCCGATGTGTGCCTGAAGGAACGCCGCCGCCTGGTGCTGATGGTGCGCGAGACGCCGCTGCACGTGGGGCATGTGAAAGCAATGCTCGCTGCGACCGAGGCGGGCGCAATCATGTTCCCGCCCGTCCCCGCTTTCTACGCCAAACCGCAGAGCCTCGCCGAGATGGTCGATCACACCGTCGGTCGGGTGCTCGACCTGTTCGACCTCGACGCGGGGCTGGTCGATCGCTGGACCGGCGAGAAGCCCCGCGACGCCGCCATTCTCCCTCTGACGCCAAAGGTGATCCCATGACGCATTACAAGGACCTGAGTTCGTATCTTAGCGCGCTCGAAGCGATCGGCGAAGTTCAGCGCGTCGAAACGCCCGTCGCGCTCGACCTCGAAATCGGCGCGATCAGCCGTCGTGCGGGCGAGACCGGGCAGGCGGCACCGCTGTTCGAGAACATCCCCGAACGCCCCGGCACGCGCGTGCTCGGTGCACCGGGCGGCACCTCCTCTAAGCCCGGCCAGTGGCTTGCCCGCATCGCGCTGGCGGTCGGGCTACCCGCCAGCGCCACCGGTCGCGAGATCGTCGAGGCGTTCGCAGCGGCTCGCGAGCGGCCGATGATTCCGCCCGTCGAGGTCACCACCGCCGCCTGCAAGGAAGTGATCCACACCGGTGACGGTGTCGACCTGATGGAACTCCCCGCGCCGCTGCTGCACGACGGCGATGGCGGGCGCTACATGAACACCTTCGGCATCATCTGCTGCGAGACGCCCGACAAGTCGTGGCGGTCCTGGTCTATCGCGCGGATCATGCTGGTCGACGGCAAGCGGATGGCGGGCATCATTGCGCCCAACCAGCATATCGGCATGGTGCGCAAGACCTGGACCGATATCGGCAAGGACATGCCCTTCGCGCTCGCGCTCGGCGGCCAGCCGGTTCTCCCGTACGTCGGCGGCATGCCGCTCCCCGAGTTCGTCAACGAGGTGGACTATGCCGGCGCAATCACCGGCGAGGGGATCGAGGTGATCAAGGCCGAGACGGTCGACCTGCTCGTGCCCGCCTCTGCCGAGATCATCATCGAAGGTCACGTCTCGATGACCGAGACCGCGCCCGAAGGGCCGATGGGCGAATATGCCGGCTATCTGTGGGAAGGCGCGCCGACACCCAAGCCGGTATATACCGTGACCGCCGTCACGCACCGCGAGAACCCGATCCTTCCCATCTCGGTCGCGGGCGAGCCGCCGGAGGAGAACCACACCGCCTGGGGCATCCCCAATGCTGGTGAGATCGTCTTCCTGCTGCGCGAGGCGGGATTTCCGGTCGCCACCGCCTGGTCGCCGCTCGAAAGCGCCAACCACTGGTTCGTGATTTCGGTCGAGCATGGCTGGCGCGAAAAGACCGGGCTGCGCTCAAGCGAATTGTGCCGGAAGGTCGCCGACATCCTGTTCGAGAAGAAGGGCGGCATGGGCACCCCCAAATATATCGTCGTCAACGACGACATCGACATCACCAATACGAAGGAGGTCGTCTGG
>CANJKQ010000291.1 GCA_947474905.1 Pseudomonadota bacterium
AGGGCGCGACTGGCCCGCATGGCGAGCCGAGCTTCGAGACCGCCTTCTCCTGGCGCGACCTGATCCTGATCGCCGGTGGCTTGTTCCTGCTGTGGAAGGCGACCAAGGAAATCCACCACACGATCGATCCGGTGCCCAGCGACCATGACGTGCTCGACAAGAAGCAGGTCGCGACGATGAATTTCGGGTCGGCGATCTTCCAGATCATCCTGCTCGACATGGTGTTCTCGGTCGATTCGATCCTGACCGCGGTCGGCATGACCGATCAGCTGCCGATCATGATTGCCGCGGTGGTGGTGGCGGTTGGCATCATGCTGATCGCCGCCGATCCGCTGGCGCGCTTCATCGAACGCAACCCCAGCGTGGTGATGCTGGCGCTCGGCTTTCTGCTGATGATCGGCATGGTGCTGGTGGCGGAGGGCTTTGGCGCGCATGTGCCCAAAGGCTATATCTACACCGCCATGGCCTTTGCGACGGCGGTCGAGGGCCTCAACATCGCAGCGCGCAGGCGGCGGGGGGCGGGCTGAGCCGGTTCCCCTTCCTCAAGGGGAGCGTTTAGGCGGCCACGACCATTGAGGTTGCGCCGATTCGCGGCTAGGCGCTGCCGCCATGGCTGTTTTCCTGCATGAAGAAGATTTGCCCGTCGGCGTGCTGGCGCCTGGCGCGGTCGCGGTCGATACCGAGACGATGGGGCTCATCACCCCGCGCGACCGGCTGTGCGTCGTCCAGATTGCCGATGGCCGGGGGGACGAGCATCTCATCCGCTTTGCGCCGGGCAGTGATTATGCCGCGCCCAATCTGAAGGCGGTGCTGGCGGATCCCGAACGGCTGAAGCTTTATCATTTCGCGCGGTTCGATCTGGCGGCGATCCGCCATTATCTGGGCGTGGTAGCGGCGCCGGTTTACTGCACCAAAATCGCCTCGCGACTGGTGCGCACCTATACCGATCGCCATGGCCTGAAGGATCTGGTGCGCGAACTGCTCGGCACCGAGATATCAAAGGCGCAGCAATCGTCCGATTGGGGCGGCCCCGAATTGTCCGACGCGCAGCGCGATTATGCGGCATCCGATGTGCGCTACCTCCACGCCATGCGCGAAGAGCTTGACCGGCGATTGGCGCGCGAAGGGCGCACCGCGCTCGCCCAGGCCTGTTTTGACTTTCTGCCGGCCCGTGCCGAGCTTGATCTGGCCGGCTGGCCTGAAATCGACATTTTCGCGCATATATAGGCGGCCATGTCCGATCTTGCCCTTCGCGTCCGCTCCGAACGTCGCCTCTGGGCGCGGCCGGGGAGCAATCATGACGGGGTGGTCAAGACGCTGAGGACGACCTTGCCGGTGTTGATCGGCGTGCTGCTCGCCTTTCTGGTGGTGGCGCCGGTGTTGGTTGGCGGCGATGTCAGCTTCGTGCTCGACAAGAACAAGGTCGCCATCGCGCGCGAGCGTATGCGCGTCGAGCACCCGGTCTATCGCGGCGAGGATGACAAGGGCCAGCCCTTCGCGATCCGCGCGGGTTCCGCCGTTCAGAAAAGCTCGGCTGAGCCGATCGTGCAACTGCGCCAGCTTGCCGCGCAGATTCAGCTCAAGGACGGGCCGGCGACGCTCGCGGCGGACCGCGGGCGCTATGATATGGACCGTCAGCGCGTCGCGCTCGACACGCCCGTTCAGGTGCGCACCAGCAATGGCTATAAGCTCGATACCAGCGCCGCGACGGTTGATCTCAAGAGCCGCAAGCTGACCAGCACCGGCGCCGTCACCGGCGCCGTGCCGCAAGGGACGTTCAGCGCCGACCATATGACCGCAGACCTGGAAAGCCGTGTCGTCCATCTGGATGGCGATACCCACTTGCGCATTCGCCCCGCAGGGAGGAAATAGCCGCCATGCGCGCGACTGCCCTTACCCTGTTTGCCCTTGGCGGTGTGGCGCTGGCGGGGCTTGCCCAAGCGGAAAACCGCCATGACTCGCAAGCGCCGATCGACTTTTCCGCCGCGCATCAGGAGCTTGATGATAAGGCGCACCGTGCCATCCTGACCGGCGATGTCGTCATCACTCAGGCGGAGATGACGCTGCGCGCGGCGCGGGTGAACGTCGCTTTTTCCGGCAGCGCGCTGAACGGCACGCCCGAGGCGACGCGGGTCGACGCGGTCGGCGGCGTCATCGTCACCCGGCCCGACCAGCGCGCGCGATCCGATTACGCGATTTACGACGTTAAGGGCCGCACCATCACGATGCTGGGCAATGTCGATCTGATCCAGAACGGCAACAACGTCACGGGCGGGCGGGCGACGATCAATCTCGATACCGGCCGCGCCTCGGTCGATGGCTCGGCGGTTGGTGGCGGCACCAGCAGCTCGACAAGCAATGGCCGGGTGACGGGCCATTTCACCGTCCCCAAGCGCGATCAATAGCGGCGCGATCACGACCCGTTACGGCATCAGGGGTTTGCTTGGCCGCGCCAGTCGTGCAAAAGCCATGCACGAACCCTGCCAATCGACGCTAAAGCGCGGGAAAAGATGGACGCGATGGATACGGCCACCACGGTAAAACCCGCTACTGGCGCCGCCCCCGCCCCGGGTCGCGGTCTGGAGATCGTGTCGATCGCCAAATCCTATGACAAGCGCCCGGTGCTGGCCGACGTGTCGGTGTCGGTCGCGCCGGGCGAAGTGGTCGGGCTGCTGGGCCCCAATGGCGCGGGCAAGACGACGTGCTTTTATTCGGCAATGGGGCTCGTGAAGCCCGATTCGGGCCGCGTCATGCTCGATGGCGTCGATATCACCGGCCTGCCCATGTATCGCCGCGCCATTTTGGGGCTGGGCTATCTGCCGCAGGAAACCTCGATCTTCCGGGGGCTGTCGGTTGAAGGCAATATTCTGACCGTGCTCGAATTGTCGGAACCCAATCGCGCCGAACGCCACGCGCGGCTTGAGCGTCTATTGGGCGAATTCGGCTTGACGCGGCTGCGCGACGCGGCGGCCATGTCGCTGTCGGGCGGCGAGCGGCGGCGCGCCGAAATTGCCCGCGCGCTGGCCGCTGACCCCAGCATCATGCTGCTCGACGAGCCATTTGCCGGCATCGACCCCATTTCGATCGCTGATATTCGCGATCTGGTGAAGGATTTGAAACAGCGCGGCATCGGCGTGCTGATCACCGATCACAATGTCCG
>CANJKQ010000292.1 GCA_947474905.1 Pseudomonadota bacterium
CTGCGTGATCGACATGGCTTTTCCTTCGACATCATGGCTACAGATTGAAGCCGCGCACGACGCGGACCATCTGGTCCGTAACCTCGACCAGCGCGACGGGAACATGGCCCAATTGCGCGAAGTGGAGACCATCGCTCGCGGCGATCCCGATCAATTGCCGCCCCTGGCGGAGCAGTCCTGCCTGATCGGGACTAAGCGCCAGAGCCGGGATGTCGTCCAGCCCCGCACTTAACGGCAGGAGGATGTGTTCAAGGCGCTGCCCCTTAGCGATTTCGTCGAGCTTGTCCAGCGATATCGCTTGGGCGAGCGTGAACGGCCCCGCCTTGATCCGCCGCAGCATGGTGACATGGCCGACCGTGCCAAGCGCGCGCGCGATATCGCGGGCGAGGCTGCGGATATAGGTGCCCTTGGAAACATGCGCGGTAAGGGTGACCGACTCCAGCACCTCCCCGGGACGGGGAGGGGGACCGTCCGGCAAAGCCGGATGGTGGAGGGGTTGGCCAACTAGCGACCAACTGGCCGCCAATACCCCTCCACCTTCGCCGCTTTGCGCCGATGGTCCCCCTCCCCGTCCCGGGGAGGTGTCGAGCGCAAACACCGTCACGCGCCGGCTGGCTAGCGCCACGCTCTCTCCCGCCCGCGCCAGATCATAGGCGCGTTCGCCATCCACTTTCAGCGCGCTGAACGCGGGCGGCACCTGGTCGATCGCGCCGGTAAAGCGCGGCAATACCTCCTCAACCTTCGCCAGGGTCGGCCGCACCTCGCTCGTCGCGACCATCTTGCCCTCGGCGTCAAGCGTGGCAGTCTCTCCGCCGAACGCGATGGTGAACGCATAGATTTTGCTCGCATCAAGCATCCGCCCGGCGAGCTTGGTCGCCTCGCCCAGCGCGATGGGCAGCACACCACTCGCCAGCGGATCGAGCGTGCCGCCATGCCCCACCTTTGCCTTGGCATAGCCACCGGTCCTTAGCGCGCGCTTGACCGCGCTCACCGCCTGGGTGGAGCCAAGCCCCACCGGCTTGTCGAGGATGAGCCAGCCATGCACCCCGGTCAGTCTTTCGCGGTCGCCAGGCGTTGATTGAAGTGGCGCCGGCACAGGGCAACATAACGATCGTCGCCGCCCACCTCGGTTTGCGCGCCCTTGCTCACGGCCTTGCCCGCCGCGTCGACGCGCAGGTTCATCGTCGCCTTGCGGCCGCACTCGCACACCGACTTGATCTCGATCAGCGCGTCGGCAATCGCCAGCAGCCGCGCCGAACCGGGAAACAGCGCGCCCAGAAAATCGGTCCGCAACCCATAAGCGAGCACGGGAATATCGTGCTCGTCCGCCAGTGCCGCCAGCTGATCGACCTGATCGGCGGTCAGGAATTGCGCCTCATCGACCAGCACACAGGCCACCGGCGCTGCCGCCGTCAATACCGTCGCCTGCAGGTCGGTGTCCCGATCAAAGCCGATAGCCGCCCGCTCCAATCCAATGCGCGAGCCGATCTTTCCCGCACCCGACCGCGTATCGATGGCGGCGGTGAACAGCACCGTTTTCATCCCCCGTTCGCGATAATTGAAATCGGCCTGAAGCAGCGTCGTCGATTTGCCGGCGTTCATGCTGGCATAATAGAAATAGAGCTTTGCCATCAGCCGAGCGTTTCAATGGGGAGGGGACAGGAAGAGCCGGCGTCGTGCGGGATTGCCCGATCGAAGGTGACGAAGCTGTCGGCCGCCATTGATTCAACGAGGTGGATCATGTCTGCGAAATCAGCACCGTCGCCAAATCGCCGCAACGCCCACGCAATCTCATCAGGATTGGCGATCGTCACCGTCGGCAGTGCGATGATTTCCGCAATGATGCTCGCCACTATTTCCGGTGGCTGCCGATATCGCGACGACAGCAGCCAGCTCAGTTCCAGCAGCACCGTTACCGGGATGAAAACGCCTTGAGCGATGACGGTGCCGGCCATGGGTGACTGCACGGGGTCGTCATTGAGCGCGTATCGGGCAAGGATGTTAGTGTCGACCGCGCGCACGATCACTTCGTAATGCTGCTTCGACCCAACCTTGCATGATCGATTCGTTCATCTCTTCGATGGACACGACCGGCCCGGTGTAATTGACGAGCGCCCTGATCCGCTTGGTAATCGTGTCGAAGTCTTCGCCGGTTTTGGCGGGTTGCTTGCGCAGCAAAACGCCATCGGGCCGCTCCACCACGTCCAGCTTGTCGCCGGGCGCGAGCTTCAGCCGGTCCCGGACATCCTTGGGGATAACGACCTGGCCCTTGGCCGACAGGGTGGTGCGCGCGTTCATGGGTGGTAAGATGCGTCTTACCGCCGCTCGTGTCAATTGTTCTCGTCAGCCAGATCGCGCGCCACCTTAGGGTCGCGGAGCAGCGCATCGATATGGCTGCCTTCGTCAAAGCTTTCGTCCGCCAGAAACTTGAGTTTGGCGGCATATTTGGTGTTCACGCGCCGCGCGACTTCGCTTTGCAGGAAGGCGGTATTGGTGCGCAGCGCCTTCAGCACCACCTCCTCATCCCGCCCCAGCAGCGGCTTTACGAAGGCGGTGGCATGTTTGAGGTCGGGCGACATGCGCACTTCGGTCACCGTCACCGGCGATTTGGCCAGCACCTCGTCATGCACCTCGCCGCGCATCAGGATGTCGGCCAGCGCATGGCGGACCTGTTCGCCGACGCGCAGCGTGCGGACCGAGCGTTCTTCGCCGCGCGGATCAGCCTTGCGCACCGTCGATCCGGGTAAAGAAAGTGAGGCGATTGCTCGACGGGTCGGCGATGGTGATCTCGCGCGTGCCCCAGGGCGTTTCCTGCGGCTCGCCAGGCCTGGAATTGCCGTGCTGCTTGGCGCGCAGCTCGGCCATATAGGCCATTACATCGTCAACCGGGATGCGAAGCGCAGCGCCGGGCGTCGCGTCGCCATAATGCTCCGACAGATGCAGCACGCAATCGCCGAGCCTCACCCCCATATAAAGCGGCGCCCAGTCCTCGAACCGGTGCTGGAACACCAGTTCAAAGCCCAGATAGTTGAGGTAAAAATCCTTCGTCCGCGCTTCATCGAAGCTGCGCAGGATAGGGGTGGGATAGCCCAGCATCATTTGATTTCCACCGGCACCGCGCTCGATGTGGCGCGGGCGAGCAGCCGTCCC
>CANJKQ010000293.1 GCA_947474905.1 Pseudomonadota bacterium
ACCGGCACGTTGAAGCGCTTGCCGAGCGCGATGGCGGCGGGGCCGTCGGGAAAGAAAAATTCCGCATCAATAACGTCAAAGGCAAAATCGCGCCTTATCTCCGCCATTAACGGCGCCACGGCGCGGGCCAGCATCGCGGCGTGCCAGCGACCGCCGGTGCCGGGCAGGTTGAGGAAGCGCGGGCGGTGCACCGTCACGCCCTTCCAGTCCTCGCGGCGGGGCAGTGCGGCAAGATCGGCATAGCGCCCAAGCCGCGATAACGGCCCGGGCGGCATCCCCAATGGCGCCACGACCCTGAGATCGACATCAGGATGTGCCGCCAGCCCCAGCGTCTGCCGCTCAACAAACACCCCGAAATTGCGCCGCGTCGCATCGGGGAACAGCGTGGACAAAGTGAGGACGCGCAACATCGCCGCTGTGTTTAGGCGAAGTTGGTTAAGGATGGGAAATGGCGATCATCGCCAGCCCCACGCCTACAGCACCCGATCCCCCGGATAGGCCACCAGCATGTCCGCGTCTGCCGACGCCGTAACCGCGCACGCACCGGTCAGCATCACGCAATCCCCCGCGCGCCAGGCGACACCATCCACTGTCCCCTCCCCCGCCAGCGGCGCGAGCCAGCCGGGCGTATCGGCGGGCAGGGCCAGCATGTGTTGCCCACCGGCCCAGCGTTCCAGCACGAATTTGGGGCCATCGACCAGCACCACCCGCCCCGGCGCGACCGCGCCCAGCACCGGCGGCACGGTAAAAGGTCGCGCGTTGGATACCGCAACGCCTTCATCGAGGTGCAGCGCGCGCGGGCGGCCATAATCATAGAGGCGATAGGTCAGGTCGACATTCTGCTGCACCTCGACCAGCGTGATCCCGGCGCCAATGGCGTGCACGGTGCGCGCGGGCGAATAGATGACGTCGCCGGCCTTGACCGGCTTCCAGTCGAGCAACCCCTCAATGCTGCCGTCAAGCGCGGCGGCGCGAAGCTGATCGGCCGAGAGCGGCGCAAGCGTGCCGAGCGCGATGGTCGACTCAGGCTCTGCCGCCAGGATGACCCACGCTTCATCCTTGCCGCGCGGATGGCCCGCCGCCTGCGCCTGCGCATCGTCGGGATGGACCTGCACCGACAGCCGCTCGCTCGTGAACAGATATTTGATCAGCAACGGCGCATCCGCCCCATCGGGGGCGGGAAACCAGATTTCGCCGATCGGCTCCTCATCGGCACGCGGGTCGGCAAATCCCGGCCACAGGCTGCGCCGCCCCCAGGGTTTGGCAACACGCTTGGTTTCGAGCAGAACGGCCGTCACGCGATACTCCCCCTTGCGGCAATCGATACCGCTCAACAGAAATGCTCGCCACGCCGGACTAGTTCCGGCGCAGCGACGAAGCCGCCTCCGTCCTCCCCACCGGGTAGAGGGCTGCTTGCAAGGGGGCCGGGTAAGCCGTTCCCCGTGCAAAGACCAGTGGGCGCAATCCCCCTTTTTAAGGGGCGAGGGAAGACCGAGCACAGCGCCATGCGAAAACGATTGTTCGGCCGCGCGCTCCTAAGCTAAGGAGGCAGGCGATGCGCTCTACTCTCTCCCGTTCGATCGTGATCGCGTTCATGGCGGTCAGTGCCTTTTCCATCGCCGGCTGCGCGGGCAAGCGCAGCAAGGGCGACTTGCCCTATGTCGCGCGCGACGTCGGCACGCTCTATTCGGCGGCGAAGCAAAAGCTCGACCAGCATGATTATAAGCTCGCCGCCGCGCTGTTCGACGAAGTCGAGCGTCAGCACCCCTATTCGGTCTGGGCACGGCGCGCGCAGCTGATGGGGGCTTTCGCTTATTATCTCGATGCCGATTACCAGAAATCGATCGACAGCGCCCAACGCTTCCTGTCGGTTCATCCCGGCAATCGCGACGCGCCCTATGCCTATTATCTGATCGCGCTTGGCTATTACGAACAGATTTCGGATGTGACGCGCGACCAGAAGATCACCAAACAGGCGCTCGACGCGCTGGGTGAGCTCACGCGCCGCTATCCCAATTCGCGCTACGCCGCCGATGCGCGGCTGAAGGTCGACCTGGTGCGCGATCACCTGGCCGGCAAGGAAATGGAGATTGGCCGTTTCTATGAGCGCCGTCGCGAATGGCTTGCCGCCTCGCTGCGCTTCCGCCGGGTGATCGAGGAATATCAAACCACATCGCACGTCCCCGAGGCGCTGATGCGGCTGACCGAAACCTATATCGCGCTTGGGGTGCCGGATGAGGCGCGCAAGTCCGCCGCCATCCTGAGCGCCAATTACCCGGGCACCGACTGGTATGCCCATGCCTATAAGTTGATCCGGGAAAAGGCGAAGGGCACCACGCCAGCGCCCGGCGCCTGATCGCGGGGGCATGGCTGCCGCACCGCACCAATGCTGACGCGACTTTCCATCCGCGATGTGGTGCTGATCGAGGCGCTCGACCTTGATTTTGCCGCTGGGCTGGGGGTGCTGACCGGCGAGACGGGCGCGGGCAAATCGATTCTGCTCGATGCGCTGGGGCTGGCGCTTGGCGCGCGCGGCGATTCGGGGCTGGTGCGCCATGGGGCGGCGCAGGCCAGCGTAACCGCCAGCTTTGACGCCGCCGATCGCGCCACCGCGCTGCTCGCCGATAGCGGTATCGATGCCGATCCGGGCGAGCCGCTCATCATCCGCCGCACAGTGAAGGCGGATGGCGGCAGCCGGGCATTCGTCAATGACCAGCCCGTCTCTGCCGCACTGTTGCGCGAACTGGGGGGCACGCTGGTCGAAATTCACGGCCAGCATGATGATCGTGGCCTGCTCGCCCCCGCCGGTCACCGCGCGCTGCTCGATGCCTTTGGCGGGCTCGACAGCGCCGGCACCAGTGCGGCGTGGCAGGCGTGGCGCGCGGCGGAAGCGACGCTGGCCGAGGCGCGCCAGACACTGGCAAGCGCAGCGGCCGATCGCGACTGGCTGGAACATGCCGTTGCCGAGTTGCAGGCGCTGGCCCCCGAGCCGGGCGAGGAAGACGAACTGGCGGGTCGCCGGGCGGCGATGCAACGCGGCGAGAAAATCGCGGGCGACCTGGCGGCGGCGGCCGACCTGCTCGACGGATCGGAGGGAGGCTTGTCGCGCCTGCGCCAGGCCGCGCGCATCCTTGATCGGCTGAGCG
>CANJKQ010000294.1 GCA_947474905.1 Pseudomonadota bacterium
GATTCCCGCGATCAGGCCAATCACGCCGCCAACCACCGTCCCGACGCCGGGCAGGATCATGCTGCCGATCGCGGCCCCGCTCAACGCGCCGGCGGTGCCCGCTATATGGCCGCCGATCACGCCATGCGCCTGTTCGCGCTCAAATTTTTCTGCCGCCGCATCGCCCTGCTCGGCGCGAACGCGTTCCACATTCGCCCGCATTTCATACACCACGCTGCTGATGCTCATGCCTGCCTCCCATAGCGGTCAGAGGCTATCATGACGGGCGTCGCGTTGCACGGATTTAGGGATGGAAATGGGCCGTCACGCCCGGTCGATCCGCGCCGCGAAACAGCCGCGCTTGGCGTTGTGGGCGTGGAGATAGGCAGTGGCCGGATTGGCGAACAGCCGGTCGATCAGCGCCGACAAGTCCCTGCCATCGACCAGGTCGGCATCGATCATCATGCCCGCGTCATCATAAGCGCGGACCGACAGCGGCCGGATGGCAAGTTGATCGGGCACCTGATCGACATAGCGCGCCGCCTGCGTCGCCCCTTCCCTCACGAAAATCGCGTGGCGCTGGCGATAGGGCGTCGCAACCGGCAGATGCTCGTAATTGAGCAGCAGCACGGTTTCACCTACCGCCGCATCCTCCAGCGTTACCCGGCAGGGAAAGCCGGGCTGGTGCGTGACCGTCATCCGCTCAACCCCGCGATCCGCCAGCGCTGCATCGGATAGCCCGAACAGAGGGGCGAACGGGGCGGGGTCGAGCCCGGCAATCGCAAAGCCGCTCACTTCGCCCCCTCCCGCTTCCTCAATTCGACCTTCCGATCGATGCCATAGGCATAGCCACCCATTGTCCCGTCGCTGCGTTGGGCGCGGTGGCAGGGGATGACGATCGCGACCGGATTGGCGGCGCACGCGGTGCCCGCCGCGCGCACCGCGCCGGGATTGCCCGCCGCTGCGGCAAGCTCGGCATAGCTGCACGTCTCGCCCGGCGGCACGCGGCGCAGCGCTTGCCAGATCGCTTCCTGAAACGCGGTGCCGCGCACGTCGAGCGGCAGATCGGGGTCGCGATCGGGGCTTTCGACGCTGGCGACGACGCGGGCCGCGATCTCCGCCAGCGCGGCGCCGCCCGGCTGAATATCGGCAGCCGGAAAGCGCGCGTGCAACGCCGCCTCATCTTCGTCGAACGACACGCGGCACAGCCCCTTGTCGGTCGCTGCGATCAACAGCGGACCCAGGCTGGTCGCCGCGATGGTCCAGCGGATCGTCACCCCCGCCCCGCCACGCCGCCAGACGCTGGGCGTCATGCCGAGCCGTCGCCCGGCACCTTCGTAAAAGCGGCTGGGGGCGGAATAGCCGGCTTCATATATCGCGTCGGTCACTCGCGCCTGCTGTTCCAAAGCCCTGGTCGCCGCGCCTGCCTTCAGCCCGCGCGCATAGGCAGCGGGGGTGACGCCGGTTGCCCGTTTGAACAGCCGATGGAAATGGTGCGGCGCATAGCCGACCTGCTCGGCCACCATCTCGAGCGATAGGCCGTCCTCCGCTGCCTCGATAATCTCGATCGCGCGCGCCACCGCCACCCGGTCGCGCGCCACCTCGTCGGGCTTGCAGCGCAGGCAAGCGCGGAACCCCGCTGCCCGCGCCGCCTCGCCATCGGGATAGAAGGTCATATGCTCGCGCTTGGGGTGGCGCGCCGGGCAACTGGGGCGGCAATAGATGCCGGTGGTCTTCACCGCGCCGACAAACCGCCCGTCCGAATGCCGGTCACGCGCGATAAAAGCCGCCCAGGCGGCGTCAGGGTCAATGCTGTGCGTCATGCTGTCCATGGCGGTGATGTAGGCGACAGATTGTCGCACGAAACCCCGCGACTTGCGCTCAAAGTGCGGGCATTATTTCAGCGCGGGATCGACATCGACGGCCGAGACGATGCGCCATATGCCATCGCGGCGCACCCACACATCGGTCCATACCCGATCCTGGGCAGCGCGGGCGGGGGCGGGGCCGATCTGGTGCTCGCTGCCGCGCGCGATAGCGACGTCGCCGTAAAAGGCGATATCGACCGGGCCGACCGTGTCGGCGGTCAGATTGGGACCGGCGACGACCCAAGCGACCATATCGGCCTTGGTATAACGCTTGCCATGCGTGTCGATGCCGATGAAGTCGTCGGCGAGCAACCGGTCGATGGTGGCGCGATCGCCGACGACAAAGGCGTGGCCCCAGTCATGCTCGCCGGCGGTGATGACGGCCCGATCAGCAGAGCGATCGGTCGGCGCCGCCATCGCCCCTGCCGGGATCGCCAGCAGCGCGATTGCCGATAATGCCCGCCTTATCGATGCGCCCATCTGCCTCCTCCTCGCTATCGTCACGCGCCAGCTGGCATAGCAGGCCTTGCGCCCCGCTTGCATCCCTGCCCCGCCGATGCTAACCGCCCGCCAACCCATCGCCGGGCGCGGTTGCGCCCTGTCTGCGCATGGGGCCACTAACTCCTTTGAGTCAAAGAGGGATTCGGATCGCGTGGAGACATCCGGCGGTATTCAGGCGAGCTTACCGGGGCGCTATGCCATCGCGCTGTTCGATCTGGCGCGTAACGCAAAGGCGATCGACACGGTCGAATCGAACCTCGCCGCCGTGCGCGCCGCGCTGAACGACTCCGCTGATTTCGCGCGCCTCACCACCAGCCCGCTGGTCAGCCGCGCCGACGCCAAAAAGGCGGTCGCCGCGACGGCGACGGCGTTGAAGCTCGACACGCTGACCGCCAATTTCCTGGGCGTGCTTGCCGAGAATCGGCGCCTGTCCGCCCTTCCCCAAGTCATCCGCGCCTTTCGCCAGCTCGCCGCGTCGTATCGCGGCGAGACGACGGCGGAAGTGACGTCGGCGCACCCGCTCGACGCCGCGCAAGTCGATGCCGTCAAGCAGGCCCTGCGCACCCGCGTCGGCCGCGACGTGACTGTTGACCTTTCGGTCGATCCTTCGCTGCTCGGCGGGCTTGTCGTCCGCATCAGCAGCCAGATGATCGACAGCTCGATCAAGACCCGTTTGAATTCCCTCGCGCACGCAATGAAGGGCTGAAAGTCAGATTTATGGATATCCGCGCCGCAGAAATCTCCAAGGTCATCAAGGACCAGATCGCCAATTTCGGCACCGAGGC
>CANJKQ010000295.1 GCA_947474905.1 Pseudomonadota bacterium
GGGCAAAATCCTGATGCTGTCGCTGGCGTGGACATTGGTCTGCGCGCTGATCTTTGAACCCGCCTTGCTGGGGCCGCCCAAAAATGGCGAGGGCAAGCCCGCTCTTTAAGCGAGTCAGGCTTTCGGCGCGTCGGTCGGCGGCGTGGGGGCGGGGGGCGCCGGATCGATCGGCGGCGGGGGTGTCGTTTCGGTAACGGGCGGCGTCGGCGCCGCTGCTGGCGTTGGCGTGGTCGACTCGGTCGGGCGAACGCCTTCTTTCGGCGCCCCCTTCGGCGTCGCTGGCGGCGCCGGCATCTCGACCGTCGGGGTCAGCGGCAGGGGAGCGGCTTTCAACCCGGCTTCGGGATCGGCGAGCGGATCGTCAAAGCTGTCCTTTGGCTTGGCGCCCTTAATGTCGTTGATTTCCGCCAGCCGCGCCTGAAGATAGACCGAGCGAAGCGTCGCATAGGGGTCTGCCGCGCCATCGAGCAACGCCTTGAAATCGGCGTCGCTTTCGGCGCGCAAATCCAGCCCGCCGACCAGCCCCGACGACAGCTGATAATCGCCGCGATCAAAGGGTTCGCCGACCGCAATCGGGTACAAAATATTTTCCACCTGCCCGCCCAGCAAGTCGCGCAGCGTCGTCGGCCCAAAGAACGGGATGAAAATATAGGGGCCAGGGCCAACGCCATAGCGCCCCAGGGTATCGCCAAATTTATTGTCGTGATGCGGCAGGCCGGCAGTCTTGGCGACATCGGCAATGCCGCCGACACCGACCGTGCTGTTGATGACAAAGCGCGACAAGGTCTGCGCCGCGCGCTTGGGCTTCAGCTGCAGCACGTCATTGGCAAAGACCAAAGGCTCGGACAGGTTGGAAATAATGTGCCTGATGGCGGTGCGCAGAAATTTCGGCACGACATCCGTATAAAACAGCGCGATCGGGCGGAAAACGGCCCGGTCCGCGTGCTGGTGAAACGCGTAAAGCTTGCGATTGAGCCCCTCCCAGGGGTCGCCCTTGGCGTGGTGGTGCTCGCCGACCACGGCGGCGTCAGGCGTCACGCCCGGGGGGCTGGGGTCTGCCGCGGCGGCCACCGGTGGCGCGCTGGCGGCGGGCGTCGGCTGTTGCGGCGGCGTCGGCGTCGATGTTCCGGGCGGCGGCGAGGCGACTTGCGCGGCGCGCACCTCTCCTGTGGCGAGCAATGCCGCGATCAGCAACGCGCCCCCCGCGCCGCGCCGGATCTCCCCCTGGTTCAGCTCGCCGCCTTGTTCGCCAGTTGATTGACATGCCCGATCAGCGCGCGCACCCCGCCCTTGCCGACGATTCCCTGGAAATCGTCGCGCCGCGTCGCGAGCTGACTGATCGAATTGCGATAGAACACGTCGACGATCTTCCACTCGCCGCCCGATTGGCGCAAGCGATAAGAGATCGCCACACTCTCGCCATGCGGCTGGGTGAGCATCGTCTTGACGAGCTTGTCGGTACCGCGCGTCTCCACCTTGGGATCGACGACGAATTGCTGGCCCGACCAGCTATCAAAATTGGCGGCATATTGATTGATGGTGAGCTTGCGGAACGACGCAACCAGCTGCGCGCGATCGGCAGGCGTGGCGTTGTTCCAGGCAGGCCCGACCGAAACACGCGCCATGAACGGCAGATCGAAGGCGCGGTCAACCACGGGCGCGATCTCATTTGCGCGGCCCTGAAAGCCCAGGCGGCTGCCACCTTTCATGATCTTGATCAGGCCATCGCTCAAGGCCTGAACCGGCGCGCGGGCGGGATCCACTGACTGCGCCATGGCTGGCGCCACCATCGCGGCCATGGCAACGCCAAGGCCAGTCGCAAAACGAAACGTCATCGGTACCTCTTTCAACGGTCGATGCCCGCGCCGCCCGATTAGGACCGCGCGTCACGGCCGTCTACCTCTGTCTTCCCCATCCTTAATGTCGCCTGTCGCGCCATCAGGAGCAAGCCCGCCAACGCAAAAAACTGTGGCCGCGCTGCATCAGCGCACCGATCCGGCGCGGTTCGTCCCATAAGGACGCGTCTTTGTCGCTTTTCATGATCCATTGCACAAGCTAAATGCTGTAGTGCAACGACGGTCATCGGCTGGACCGTGGGGGTTTGCGCACAGTTACGCCACAATCATGGTCGATTCTGGCCGTTTACCACGCGTAACCAGATCGGGGGAACGAAAGGACCATCGTTTGCAAGTAATCCTGGCCAATCCGCGTGGATTTTGCGCGGGGGTCGTGCGCGCCATCGACATCGTTGAACGCGCGATCGATCTTTACGGCGCCCCCATCTATGTCCGCCACGAAATCGTGCATAATCGACATGTTGTCGACACCTTGCGGCGCAAGGGCGCGGTGTTTGTCGAAGAACTGACCGAAGTGCCCGATGGCGCCCGCACCGTGTTCAGCGCGCATGGCGTGTCGCGCGCGGTTGAGGCCGAAGCGGCGACTCGCCACTTGCCCGTGCTCGACGCGACATGCCCGCTCGTTACCAAGGTCCATAATCAGGGGCGCCGCTATGCCAATGCCGGGCGCGCGCTGGTGCTGATCGGCCATGCCGGCCATGCCGAGGTTGAGGGCACGATTGGCCAGATCGATGCGCCCATCCACCTCGTCCAGTCCGAAGCCGATGTCGCCGCACTTGATCTGCCCGACGATGCGCCCGTCGCCTATATCACCCAGACGACGCTGTCGGTGGATGATACGCGCGGCATCATCGCCGCGCTGCATGCGCGGTTCAGCGACTTGATCGGCCCCGACGTGTCCGACATTTGCTATGCCACGCAAAACCGCCAGACGGCGGTTCGCGAACTGTGCCGCCATGTCGATCTGCTGCTCGTCGTCGGCAGCGCCAACAGCTCCAATTCCAGCCGCTTGCGGGAAATCGGCGTTGACCAGGGGCTGCCCAGCTATCTCGTCGCCGATGGCAGCGCGATCGATCCGGCATGGCTGGTCGGGGTGGAGCGGGTTGGCATCACCGCAGGCGCCTCGGCACCCGACGAATTGGTCGACAGCGTCATTGCCCGGCTGCGCCGCCACGGCCCGATCGAGGTCACCGAATTGGCGGGTATTAAGGAAACACTGGAATTTAGCCTGCCAGCCGAGCTAAGGAACGCGGCTCGCGCCGCCAC
>CANJKQ010000296.1 GCA_947474905.1 Pseudomonadota bacterium
CAGTCGAGCTGGATCGCGGTGAAATTGCGGACCAGCAGCAGCGCGATGCTGCCGCCATAGCCGCAGGAATCGGCAAGGTAGATCAGGAAGCCGGCGTTGCCGACGGTCCGCGTCGCTGCGATCATGCGGTCGAACAGCATGGCGTTGAACGGCGTGTAGGCCATGTAGAGTCCAACCCCGAGCAGGATCATCCAGCTGATCGGATCGATCAGCCCCCATTGATACGCCATCGTCCCGCCGCCGATCATCACCGCGCCGAACGCAATCGCGGCATGGACCAGCAGCAGCGCGCGGCGATTGTCGGTGACGACAATCAACAGGCCCATCGTCACCAGCGACAGCAGCGCTGCGGGAATTTCGCTCGCCGTGAACAGCGCGGCGACATCGGTGAAGCCCAGTGCTCGCCAGATCTCGGCAGCGAAATTGTCGCGAAAATCGCGGAACGCCGTCAGCAACACATAAGCGAGGAGCAGCGGTATCAGCGCGGCGGCGTGGGCAGCGAAAAACGCGGCGCGCTGGCGACCATCCATCGGCGCGCGAACGGTGCGCGCGGCGCGATCCTCGGCGTTAGGCGGGGGCAGTTGCGCCAACGCGGCGACCGAAATCAGCAGCAACGGGAGGAACAGCAGCCCCGTCGCCGCTGGCATCCACCACACGCTGACCCCCAATGACAGCAGCCACGCCCCCGCCGATTTGACCACGCCCGACGACAGGATGAAGCTCGCGCACAGGATCGCGCCGATCACTTCCGACGTGCGCCGCCCCTCGACATAGCTGAACACGAGGCCCCAGATCAGGCCGAGCGGCAAGCCGTTCAGAAACATCGCCGCGACATTCCAGGGCGCGGGCAGCACCGCGAACAGCATCAGCGCTGCCCAAGCGACGAGGATAAGCCCCACCGTCGTCACCGCGCGGCGGCGCTGGCCCATTTCGGCGATCAGCTTGACGCCGATCACCTTGGACAGCGCGTAGCCTGCGACCTGGGCGATGACGAGGGCGATCTTGAAGTCGAGCCCACCATGCCAGCCCGCGACCGCGCCATAGCTCGCCGCGCTGAACGGCTTGCGATAGGCGTACATCGCGAAATAGGCGCAGAACGCTGCGGTGCCGCCATAGAGCGTGAACGCAACGGGCGAGGCGGGTCGAGCCAGCGAGTAACCGGGCTTCCCGCTGGCGGGGTAGCGATGGCCGATGCGGTCATGCGACCGGCCGCTCACCCGCCGCGACCCGCGCGTCGATCGTTTCGATGACGGGCCATAAATCGGCGACGCTGTCGATGACGTAATCGGCACCCGCCGCGCGCAGCTCGGCCGCAGCGGCGTCGATGCGCTGGCGCCGCTCGCTTTCCGGCAGCGCAGCGAGTGCCGCCGCCGACAACCCGACCCCATTACCCGATGCTGCCACGCCCACGGTCCAGCACCCGGCCTCGCGCCCCTCGGTAATACCCACCGTCGCGTCATCGACCTTGATGCAGGCGCGCGACGGCCACACGCCGAGCTCGACCAGCGCTTTCCACAGCATCAGCGGCGAGGGGCGACCGGTCGCGGTTTCGCCCGAGCAGATGACGGCCTCTGGCGCATAGCCCTGCTCGGCGGCGAGCGGCAGGATATCGGCCATCATCGTGCGCGTATACCCTGTGCACGAGCCGATCCGCACGCCCGCCGCCGCCAGCCGCGCCGCCAGATCCGCCGCGCCGGGGATTAGTGCCGAGCAATCCTTAGCGGCCACGCGCATCATCGGCTCGACCGCGTCGTGGAGACGGGTGACGTCATCCTCGCTTGCCGTCGTGCCATGCGCCTCGCGCCACGCCGCTGCAACGCGTGGCATCGCCAGCAGCGCGCGGATATGGTCGCGCTTGGCCCGACCCATATCGGCACGCGCCTCGGCCTCGCTGATCATGACGCCGGCGTCAGCGAACACCCGTTCCAGTGCGACGACGGGCGCGCGGCAGCCATGGTCGATCATCGTGCCTGCCCAGTCGAATACCACAGCCTTGATGTTGCCCGTCATGCCAATGCCCTCACATCCTGCCCGGTCAATTCGGTCATCACTTCCTCGGCAAGCGCAAAGCTGGTCGAGGCACCCGTGCCGCTCGTCACCGTCACCAGCCGCACGCCGGGCAGTGGCGCCAGCGCAACGCTGTGCTGCGGGCCCGAGGCATAGGTGCCGATCCAGCGTTCGGTGACGGCGGGCACGGCGCCGAAGACATCGCGGAACTCATCGAGGATCAGCGCGTCAACCGCGTCGTCGGCAAAGGGATCGGGCGTTGCGGCATAATGGTGGCTATCGCCGACGATCAGGCTGCCGTCACGGCTCTGCGTGACGATGAGGTGGATGCCATTGGCAAGCTGCGACGCCCGCTCGCGCTCCAGCCGAGCTTTCAGCGCCGCCGCCTCGGGCAATTGGGAATAGCCGAGATAGCGCACCAGCCCCAGGTCGGACATGATCGCGCCGGGCAGGCGAAAGCCAGGCGAAGCGAGGCGAAGCATCTGCAGCTTGCACCGCGTTACCCCTGCCGCCGCCAGCGCTTCGGGGAACACCGCGTAAAAGTCGTCGCCCGGGCACACCACGATCGCGCCTGCCGTGATGCGACGGCGGGCGGTTTCGATGCGGCCGCTCTCGACCGACAACACCGTTTCGCTGCGATTGAACACCACGCCCTTGGCTTCTGCCAACCAGGCGGCGAGGGCCGGAATGGCGGCGCGCGATTCGACGCGAATATCGACACTGCTGGTCAGCGCGCCTTCCAGCATTACCGGCTGCATCGGCGTGAGCAGAGTTTTCGCCTCGGTGCGGTCCAGCCAAGCGCAGCCTTCCGCCATGTCGGTTTGGAGGAATGCCTCGCACACGGCGCGCGCCTCGGGCCGTTGCGCGACAAGGACCAAGCCGCGTTGCTCAATCGCAATGCCGGCGGGACCGGCAACCTCGAGCCACACGTCGCGAGATCGCCGCGCGCGGCGCCACACCGTGCCCGCTTCCTGCCCCGTCACTGTCACAAAGCCGAAATTGCGGATCGAGGCGCCGTTCGCCTGCGCGTCACGATCCACGACAATAGCGCGCAGCCCCAATCGGGTCGCGGCCAAGGCATGCGCCAGGCCGACAATACCCGCGCCGACAATGGC
>CANJKQ010000297.1 GCA_947474905.1 Pseudomonadota bacterium
ACAATCGACGGCGCCAAGCTCGATCGCTTTCAGCGAGACATCGGCGCCCTTCTGAGTGAGCGTCGACAGCATGACGACGGGGATGGGTTTGGACCCCATCAACTCCTCCAGAAATTCGAGCCCGTTCTTGCCCGGCATTTCAACATCGAGCGTCAGGACGTCGGGGTGAAGCTCAGCAATCATGTCGCGGGCTTCATCGGCACCGTTGGCGGCACCGACGACGACCAGCTCCCTGCTGCGCTCAAGCGCGTTGGTGAACAAGGCGCGCATCGTGATCGAATCGTCGACGACCAGAACTTTCGTGGCGGGCATGTCGCCAAATCCTTTAAGGCAAAGAGGAAAATTCAGGCCGCTTCGGCCATCGTATCGCCCCCGGCCAGCGACGGCAGGTTGAGCACCATCACCATCCGCTCGTCGATCGACACCAGTCCTTCGAGGAACGGCACGACCGCGTCGCCGGTGGCAGGCGGCGGCTGCAGGGCATCCATGGGGAAAGTGACGATATCGCTGACCGAATCGACGATCAGGCCGCGAAACTGGCCGGCGACTTGCGTCACGATGATAACATGGCGCGCGCCCGGATCGGTCGCCCGCCAGCCCAGCCGCGCGGCAAGATCGATAACGGGCAGCACGGTGCCGCGCAGATTGACGACACCGGCAACATAATGCGGCACGCTCGGCAGCCGCGTCGTCGGCGTCCAGGCGCGGATTTCGCGAATGGCCATAATGTCGATGCCGAACACTTGCGATTCGACCTCGAAGGTGATGAGCTGGCGGTTCATTGGATTATCTCCCCCGAAAAATCAGTGCGATACACGTCGGATGGCCGCGCTCAGCTTGTCCGCGTCGAACGGTTTGACGATCCAGCCCGTGGCGCCGGCGGCCCGGGCCCGCGCCTTTTTCTCGTCGGATGCTTCGGTGGTCAGCACCAGGATGGGGTGCTGGGCGTGGCTGCTCCCCGCCCGAACCTTCTCGATCAGTCCGAAGCCATCCAGGCGCGGCATGTTGATGTCGGTAATGATGACATCGCAGCGATTGCCCTCCAGCCAGTCAAGCGCGCTGACGCCGTCATCGGCCTGGGCCACGTCAAATCCCTGCGCCGTCAGCGCATGTTTCAGCAATGCCCGCATACTGGGGCTGTCATCCACGGTCAGGATGCACGTCTTGGTCGTCATCTTGCGGTCACCCTTCTTCAAAAAAGTTCGACATCGCCATGCGCGGGCATGGCCTGCAACAGGATCGGTTCGATCGGCGCATTGGCCGGTTCATCGACAATCCGGCACCGCGCCTGGCCGCGGAACGGACGGAAATCGACGCGACGGGCGCTGTTGCCCCCCAACGACGCGTTCGCCAGCGGGATCCGCTCGCGCTCCAGGAAAGCTTTGGCGAACTCGGCGTTCGCGGTGCCGATGCGTTTCATGCCGCGGTACATATTGGCCCCGCCATAAAGATGGGCGCGCAAGCTCAGTCGGCTCGCCCCATAAGCCAGCATCTCGTTGATCAGTACTTCCATCAGATAGACGCCGTAATTTTCATCGATGCCGCCGCGCCCGGCTTGCGGTTCGGCGAGCAGAAAATGGTTCATGCCGCCAACGTTGACCGACGCGTCGAACAGGCAGCAGGCAATGCAGCTGCCTAAAACAGTGGTGAACTCGACGCGCTCGTCGCCGCTGACCCGGGCCTGGCCCTGCATCACCGTCAGGCGGATGGGTCGGTGCGCGCTGGTTGCGGCGGGGGTGATGGCTTGCTGCAGCATCAGGCGGCCCTCGTCAGGGCGTGTTCGGCAATGCGATGGATCGGCGCCACCAGCCGGGCCGCGCCCAGGCCGATCGCGGCTTTGGGCATGCCGAAGACCGTCGACGTTGCCTGGTCCTGCGCGATCGTCGCCGCGCCGGCTTTGTGCATCGCCAGCAATCCGTGCGCGCCGTCGCTGCCCATGCCGGTCAGCAAGATCCCAACCGCGTCGCTGCCCGCCGCTTCGGCGACCGAATGGAACAGCATGTCGACGCTGGGGCGGTGGCCCGCCACCTTGTCGCCTACGCGCATCTTGGCGGTAAAGCCGCTGCTGCTGCTGCGGATCTGCAAATGCCGATCATTGCCGGGGGCGAGATAGACATGGCCCGGCTTCAGCAGCAGATCGGGTTCGCTCACCGTCACCTTGGGGGCGCACCATTGGTCGAGCCTGCGGGCGACCGCCTCGGCAAAATGGCCGTTAATGTGCTGGACGATGACGGTGGGCGGGCAATCCGTCGGGAAATTCTGGAGCAGCACTTGCAGCGCTTCGACCCCGCCGGTGGAGGCGCCGACCGCGATCAGTCGCGGTTGATCTTGCCGGCCCGTGCTGGCCCGGCCCGACGGCGCCACCGCAATCGGCCGGTCCCGTACCTGCGCCTGCGCCGCCACGCGGATCAACTCGGCAAGCTGGCCGCCGTCATTGCGCAAGATATCGCCGGCGCGGCCATCGGGCTTGGCGTAGCAATCGACCGCGCCGATTTCGAGCGCGCGCGCCGTCGTCTCGGCGCCATTGCGCGTCAGCCCCGACACCACGATCACCGGCGTCGGCCGCAGGCGCATCAGCTTGTCGAGAAAGTCGAGCCCGCTCATCCCCGGCATTTCGATGTCGAGCGTCACCACATCGGGCTGGAGCTCGCGGATCATGGCGCGCGCTTCCATCGCGTCTGCCGCGCTGCCGATGACGGACATGTCGCTCTCCCGCCGCAGCAATTCGGCGATCAGCGCGCGCATGGTGGGGGAATCGTCGACGATCAGGACGCGGATCATGCCCGGCCTCCCAGGCGGTAAATGGTCGGGCCGACGAGCTGCAGCATCGTTGCCGCAGGCCCAGTCACGCGTTCGCTATGGCCAATGTAGAGAAACCCGCCGGGTGCCAGCTGTTCGGCAAAGCGATGGACCAGACGCTCCTTGGTGGGCTGATCGAAGTAAATCATCACGTTTCGACAGAAAATCGCGTCAAACTTGCCCCGCATCGGCCAGTTCCTAAGCAGATTGAGCGAGCGGAAACGCACAATGCCGCGGGCATCGTCGGCCATGACGATCTGTTCTTCCTTTTCGATCGTCCAGGCAGCGCGAAGCGCCGGCGGCACTGCCTCGATCGACTCG
>CANJKQ010000298.1 GCA_947474905.1 Pseudomonadota bacterium
CCCATGAAGATGCATACTCTCCGCTCGGCCACGGCGCTTGCGCTGCTCGCCCTCTCGCTCGGCGTTCCCGCTTATGCGGGCGAAGCCAAGCAGCAACTGCTGCTCGATGTCGATTTCGCGCCGCGCGATGTCGTCAAGGTCGATGTCGGCGATTTCCACTTCCGCCCCGGTCAGCTCGCCCCGCTGCACACCCATGCCGCACCTGCGATCGGCTATGTCTCGAAGGGCACGATCTATTATCAGGTCGAAGGCCAGGCACCGCAGATCCTGAAGGCGGGCGACGCTTTCTATGAGCCGGTCGGCCCCAAGATCCTGCACTTCGACAATGCGAGCGCGACCGAGGAAGCGGTGTTTACCGACTTCAACCTGCAGCAGCAGGGCGAGCCGTTCATCGTGTTCGACCATCCGCCGACGGAGAAGATCGACCGCCGCACCTTCCCGACCGCGCCGATCGTCGCGAACGGTGTGACAAAGGCGATCGCAGTGTCGGAGCGGATCGGCAAGCTCGTCACCCGCACCGAAGCCAACCCGGTCGTCGGCTATGTCGCACAGGGCAACGTCACCATCTCGGTCAACGGCAAGGCGCAGCGTTATGCGCAAGGCCAGTCGTTCTTCGCTCCCGCCGGCAGCACCGCCCGCTACGCTGCCGTCGGCCAGGGTGCGACGATCATCAGCTTTACTCTGAAGCGCTGATCCTCGCCCCCGCGCGCCGCGTCCCCCACACGCCTCCCGGGGACGCGGCGCGCCCTGACCCACCGTTCTCAAACCCGAAAGGAAATACCATGCCATTGCTTCGCGTCACCCACACCAAGGGCGCCTTCACCGATGCCGAGCGCGATGCGCTCGCCGAAGAATTTACCCATGCGATCCTGATCGGCGAGATCGGTGCCGATAACGAGGTTGCCCGCTCTGTCGCCTATCTCCAGTTCGTCGAGCTCGATGCCGCCAATGGTGGCTGGTACGTCGGCGGCAAGCGCGAAGCCAACCCGCCCAAGGGTGGCCGGATGATCCTCGACGTCTTCTATCCGGTCGGCGCGGCCGATCAGTCGGCCAAGACCGAGCTGCATCGTGCGCTTTCCGTCGCGATCGGTGACGTGCTCGGGGTCGATGTCAGCTTCCCCAACCGCCCGCAGGACTGGATCTTCGTCCACGAAATCCCTGAGGGCAATTGGGGCATCAGCACCCGCACCGTCGGCGTCGAGACGATCCA
The DNA here is from genome assembly GCA_947474905.1 of Pseudomonadota bacterium. The sequence goes on from CANJKQ010000298.1 coordinate 1,211, forward strand.
TGCCTTCACCCAGGGCGATCCGGCGCGCGTGCCGTTCCAGCAGGCGCTGCTGGCCGCGCAAGGCCGCGTGCGCGCCGAGTTCGATTTCCCCGAGGGAGCACCGGGTGAAGGTCGTCCGTCCCCGCTGCTCGAACTCGAAGCGGCGGAATAAGCCCGCTGCCGGGGGGCTGCGGCCCTCCGGCAGAATCTGAAAAGGATTTTTCGATGAATCAGCAACAGGCCCTTACGCGCGGCGTCCACCATGTCGGCCTGACGGTCGCCAGTCTCGACGAGACGCGCGATTTCTTCATCGGCGCGCTCGGTTTCCGCGTGCTCGGCACCGATGACGCCTATCCGGCAGTATTCCTGTCGGACGGCACCTCGGTTATCACGCTGTGGCAGGCGGAAAACGGTGCCGAAGCCACGCCGTTCGACCGTCGTCGCAATATCGGTCTGCACCATCTCGCGTTGCTCGTCGAGGATGCCACCGCGCTCGATGCGGTGTTCGCTGCCGCAACGGCATGGCCCGGCGTGAGCGTCGATGCGCCTCCCGAACCGACCCGGCCCGACTCGGCTGCGAACCATGCCTTGATCCGCATTCCTGGCGGCATTCGCGTCGAATTCTACGCCGCACCGGCCAACTGAACCCCGCTAGAAGGAGCCCTTGTCATGACCACGCTGATCACTGGTGTAAGCCGCGGCATCGGTCGCGAAATGGCCGTGCAGCTTGCCGCAGCTGGCGAGCGGGTTATCGGCATCGGTCGCACCCCGGCCCGCGACCTCGCCACGCTCGGCATCGAGGTCCATCACGGCCTCGACCTGACCGATCATGCGAGCGTCGCGGACTTCGCTACTACCCTGCCGCCGGGCAGCCTCGACCGGGTGATCGCCAGCGCCGGCATCCGGATTATCGACGATTTCGACGATTTCTCGGTCGAGGCAACGCGGCGGCAGTTCGAGGTCAACGCCCTCGCGCCGTTGAACCTGGTCCGTGCCATTGCCCCGGCCCTCAAGGACGGCGCGAAAATCGGCCTCGTCTCCACCCGCGCCGCTTCGCTCGGCGACAACGGGCGCGGCGGCGAATATGGGTATCGCCTCTCGAAGGCGGCGCTCAACATGGCGGGCGTGAACCTCGCCATCGCGCTGAAGCAACGCGGCATTGTCGTGTTTCTGCTGCATCCGGGGTTTGTCCGTACCGATCTGACCGGCGGGCAAGGGCTGGTCGACGCCGATGAGTCAGCGGCGGGTTTGCTGGCGACGATCGATCGGCTCGGCCTGTCGGACAGCGGCACCTTCTGGCACGCGCTAGAAGGCGAGCAACTGCCCTGGTGAATGTGAGCCGAGGAGCCGCACAATGAACCCGACAATGGCATCATCGTCCGCTGCCACGCCCCCGCAAGCGGCAGGCTGGTCGCTTGAAGAGAGCCCGTTCCATCTCGGGGAACGCGCCGCGCAGGCGCGCGTGGGTGTGGTGGACCAAATGGCGGACATCGGGCGGCGCGTGATCCGGCGCTATATGCCCGACCAGCACCGCGCCTTTTATGCAAAGTTGCCCTTCATCGTGGCGGGCGCAGTCGATACCAGCGGCCAGCCCTGGGCGACGATTCTGACCGGCCAGCCGGGCTTTCTGGATTCGAGAGCGCCCGAGCTGCTCCAGATCGACGCACGCCCCATAGCGGGCGACCCGCTGCTGCCGCTTTGGCAGGGAGGGCTTGCCGTCGGCTTGCTCGGCATCGAGCTGGCGACGCGGCGGCGCAACCGCGTCAACGGCACGCTGGAAAGCGCGCCCGACGGCGGCCTACAGCTTCGCGTCGCGCAAAGCTTCGGCAATTGCCCAAAATACATCCAGACCCGTACCCCGGTATGGAGCGAGACAGAAGCCGGGCCGGTTACGCAAAGCGACCACCTGTCGCAGGCCGATCGC
>CANJKQ010000299.1 GCA_947474905.1 Pseudomonadota bacterium
ATCAATCGGGGACAGCGCCCGCGCGCCATTCACATTGGCGCAAGGCTGGATTTGGTTTAAGCGCGGTCGCCTGATGAGGATGACGGGGAAGTGATGCGGTTTTTGTCGATGATGATGCTGGCGCTGGTTGCCATGTTTTCCTCCCCCGCGCTGGCGCAGACCGATCTCATCCCGGTGACGGGCCGTGCGCCGGCCCCCTCTCCCGACGACAAGCAGAATCTTTGGCTGCTCGATCTGTCGACCGGCGGCCGTGTCACCATCCTGCTGCGCCCCGATGTCGCGCCCAACATGGTGGAGCGCGTGAAAACGCTGACCCGCCAGCATTTCTATGACGGTCTGCCCTTTCATCGCGTGATCGATGGTTTCATGGCGCAAGGCGGCGACCCCAAGGGCGATGGCACCGGCGGTTCGACGCTCCCCAATGTGAAAGCGGAATTCAATTATCTGCCGCACGTGCGCGGTGCCGTCTCCGCCGCCCGCGCCGAGGATAATGACAGCGCCAACAGCCAGTTTTTCATCGTGTTTCAGCCGACACTGAAGCTCGACCACAAATATACCGTGTTCGGCCGCGTGCTTGACGGCATGCAATATGTCGACGCGATCGAGCGCGGCGAGCCGCCAGCGCACCCGTCGACCATCGTCCACGCCTATATCGCCACCGATGGTCCGCCCGCTTATGCCCCGCCCGCGCCAACGACGATCGCGCCGGGCGATACCGTCGTGTCGCTGACCGGCAGCAAGCCCGCGGCCGCGCCCGCCACCGCCAAGCCCTCGGCCCCGGCAAAAGGCAAGACGGGTAAAGCGGGGACGGCAAAGCCTGTCCCGGAATTGCCCAAGCCCTGATCCTCGCCCCTGATTGAAAAGGTAACCGGTCGTGTCGAGCGCCGTCGAGACACGGGTCTGCGGGAACCCGCCCCTCGACGTTGCTCGGAACCAACGGGGCGTGGGGGCGCCATCGCGTAGAACCGAATCATGAAAGTCGATCTGTTCGATTTCGACTTGCCCGCTGATCGCATCGCGCTGCGCCCTGCCTCACCGCGCGATGCCGCGCGGCTGTTGCGCGTCGGGCCTGACGGAGTGGCCGATCACGGGGTACGCGATCTGCCCGGCCTGTTACGGCCGGGCGACCTGATGGTTTTCAACGACACGCGAGTCATCCCCGCCCAATTGGAAGGCACCAGGGGCACAGCGCGCATCGGCGTGACGCTCCACAAGCGCGAAGGGCCGCGACAGTGGCGCGCTTTTGTGCGCAATGCGAAGCGGGTGCGCGATGGGGACCGCGTCGATTTTTCGGGCGGTGTCAGCGCCATCCTCTCCGACCGGGCCGAGGATGGCAGCATGGCGATCCGCTTTGACGGCGACGAGCCGGTCGAGCTGCTGCTGATCCGCGCCGGCCAGATGCCGCTGCCGCCCTATATCGCCTCCAAGCGCCCGACCGATGACCGCGATGCCGAAGATTACCAGACGATGTTTGCGCGCGAAGCGGGTGCGGTGGCGGCGCCCACCGCCTCGCTCCATTTCACGCCCGCGCTGATGCAAGCGCTCGCCGCGGCGGGCATCGGCCATGCCACACTGACGCTGCATGTCGGCGCGGGCACATTCCTGCCGGTCAAGGCCGACGATACCGATAACCATCGGATGCACGCCGAATGGGGCCGCATCGACGCCGCGACGGCCGATCGCCTCAACGCGACGCGGCGCGCCGGCGGGCGCATCGTCGCGGTCGGCACCACCGTGCTGCGGCTGATTGAAAGCGCGGCGAGCGAGGACGGCACGATTCACCCTTTTGAGGGCGACACCGCGATCTTCATCACGCCGGGCTATCGCTTCCGGGGCATCGACGCCTTGATGACCAATTTCCACTTGCCGCGATCGACGCTGTTCATGCTCGTCTCCGCGCTGATGGGGCTGGAGCAAATGCGCGCGGCCTATCGCCATGCCATCGAAAGCGGCTATCGCTTCTACAGCTATGGCGATGCCTGCCTGCTGATTCCCTGACCCGGAGGGGGGTGTGTGATGCGCGTGACGATGGCTGCCCTGTTGATCGCGCTGCTGCCCATGGGGGCCGCCGCATCGGCGCAGACGCTGGCCCCGCCAATCGGCGTCGCGACGGTCCCGCCGGGACGACAACCGGCGCGCGCGACGATTTATGCCGAGCCGGTCGCGCTGATGATCGCCGCTTATGATGCCGATGGCGATGGCCGCGTCACCCGCGCCGAATGCGCCGCCGGCGTCGAGCATGGCTTTCGCCTGATCGACACGACGCGCAAGGGCTGGCTCGGCTATATCGAATTTGCCGATTGGGCCGAACGCTGGCTGGGGGATCGCAACGCGCTGCCGAGCCCGTTCGAAACCGATGCCGATGGCGACAACCACATCACGCTTGCCGAATTGCAGAGCAAAATCCTGGCGATTTTCGACCGTTTTGACCGCAATCATGACGGCGTACTCAGCCGCGCCGAGCTGTTGACGCTGGCCGGCACGCGCAGCGCCGGGCCGCGCAACCAGCCGGGCGACAGCGATGACCGGCAGCGCGGACGGGGACGGCGTGGTGGCGGGCCAGCCGATCAATGAGCAATCCCACGCCCCGCTATCGCCTCGTCATTTTCGATTTCGACGGCACGCTTGCCGATAGCGGCGACTGGTTCCTGTCGATCGCCGATCACCTTGCCGACCGGTTCAATTTCCGCAAGGTCGACCCTGCCGAGATTGAGCGCCTGCGCGGCCAATCGAGCCGATACGTCATCCGCTATCTCGGCATTCCCCGCTGGAAGCTGCCGGCCATTGCCCGCTATGTCCACGCCCTGTTCAGCCAACAGGCGGCGAGCATCGCGCTGTTCGATGGCGTGACCGAGATGGTCGCCGCGCTCGATGCGGCGGGGGTCAGGCTCGCGCTCGTCACGTCGAATGCCGAGAACAATGTCCGCACCATTTTGGGCCCCGAAATCGCCGGGCGCATCGAGCAATTTGAGTGCGGCGCGTCGCTGTTCGGCAAGGCGCGGCTGTTCCGCCGGGTGTTGAAGCGCACCCGCGTGCCCGCCAGCGATGCGTTCTGCGTCGGCGATGAAACCCGCGACATGGTGTCGGCGCGCAAGGCCTGCATCAGCG
>CANJKQ010000300.1 GCA_947474905.1 Pseudomonadota bacterium
CCCTGCCCCAATGCCCTTGCAGAAACGCGACCAGCCGCTCCGCCCCCGCCTGATAGGCCCGCACCGTATGCGCCGACCGCCGCCGGTCGCGGCGGAGGTGGTCGGCAAAGGCTTGGGGGAGCGGCGACATGGCCCGAGCGTAGAAGAAACCGCCCCGCGAGGCGAGGCCGACGCTCGCCGATGCTATTTCCTGTCGGTGGGTAGCTGCGCTGCCAGTCGCCGATATCCCTCTGCGGTCGGCAAATCGATCGGCCAGCAGATGCTGAAATTCGCCATCGGGGTTACCACTGGCGACGGCACCGGGGCGACACCCATGGCGCGCAGGGCATTGGTCGATTCGGCGATGCGGAAATGAATCGCCTCGTCATCGAGCCGCGCCCTGACCAGCGCCAGCCGCGCCGCGTCGATCAATCCCGGCGAGGGATGGGCCACGCCTTGCAGGGCGGCGAGGTGCGCCCATTGCTCGGGTTCGTCGGCCTGCGCCTGCTGGAGCGCAGCAATCTCGGAATAGATGAAGCTGATCTCGCCTTGCTCATAAGGCGTCAGCAGCGCCATGCGGCCGCTTTGCGACGCTGCCTGCCAGCGCGCGGTCTGGTTATCCCAGGACGATGGCTTGCCAACCCAATTGGGCGCGACATAGGCGGGCGTGCCCGCCGCCGCGAGCTTTGCGTCAAGCTCGTCGATCCGCTTGTTGATACAAGGCTCGCTCCGCGTGCGGTTGGTGAGGACGGCAAGGTCGGTCGCCATTTCCTTTTCGACCTGCTCGCGCGCCTCGTCCGCCACGATCCTCTCGTGGATCTTTTCGACGATCTGCTCGCCGATCAGCGCGATGCAGATGCCGATCACGATCACCATGATTTCAGAGAAAAACTCCCGCCAGCTATGCACCGGCTTGGGTTTATGGATGTCCATCGCGGGCTCCGGTTGGGCAGCAGGGGTGTCGTCAGGCGTTTCGGCGGATGCGGCGGGCAAGTCGGTCATACCGGGTCGTTATCCTGAATATCGCGCTCGGCGTTAGGCGGCGCGATCAAGGTTCGTCATAAGCGAGATGTTGGGGGCGACCTTCGACGACGAGCTTCAACGCCTGGTCGCGCGGCGTGCGGAGCGGAATGCACGCCGATTCCTGCTTGAAGGGGCGAAGCTTCTCGGCCTCAAGGTGAAGGCTTTGCGCAATGTCGAGGGCCGCGGTCAAAATCACCTCCATCTGCCAACGCGCCATGCGCGCATGTTCCAGCGCGCTGCGCAACCGCTGGTCATAGCCCGGTGACGGTGTCGGTTGCAGATCGAGCGTCCGCAGCTCGTTCCACGCCTTTGCTTCGTCCTTCTCGCTCGCGGTATATTCGGCGAACAGCGTGTAGAGATCGGAATAGCCGGCCTGTTCGTCGGTCGGCATCAAGCTGATGCCACCCGATTGCAGCGCGGTTTTGTAGCGACCATCGACCGTGAACCAGATGAGCGGATGGCCGATCCAGATCGGCCCCTTGACCGGCTGGCCCGCGCTGATCTGCGCGATCAGCCCCGCAATCTCATCGAGCCGGTTGGTGACGCATGCCTCGGTCTGCGCGCGCCGCACCATATAACCCAGATTCTTCGCGATTTCGGCGCGGGTATTCTCCCGCGCCTCGACGACATGGCGATGGTCACGCCAGGCCTCAACCGCCTGTTCCAGCGTCAGCGCGATCAGGATACCGATCACGATCACGCCGATTTCCGACAGGAACTCCCGCCAGCTATGCACGGGCTTGGGCTTATGGATGTCCATTGGCGGCTCCGCTGCGGGGGCGGGCAGCTCATCGGGCGCCTGTGGCGCGGCCTGCGACTCCGGTTCCCCCATGACGGGGGCGAAATGACCCGAAGATCAGCCGGAGTGCAAGCGGCTTAGCTGATCGTCTGCCCCGTCTTTGCCCAATCGGCCAGAAAGCCCTCAATACCCTTGTCGGTCAGCGGGTGTTTGACGAGCTGGCGAATGACGGCGGGCGGCGCGGTCATCACATCGGCGCCAATCCGCGCGGCCTCCAGAATGTGGACGGGGTGGCGCACGCTCGCCACCAGAATTTCGGTGTCGAAACCGTAATTGTCGTAGATCAGCCGGATGTCGCTGATCAACGCCATCCCGTCAAAGCCGTTGTCGTCATGCCGACCGACGAAAGGCGAGATGAAGGTCGCGCCGGCCTTGGCCGCGAGCAGCGCCTGGTTGGCCGAAAAGCACAGCGTGACGTTCACCATCGCGCCGTCATCGGTCAGCGCCTTGCAGGTTTTGAGACCGTCAATGGTCAGCGGCACCTTCACCGCGATATTGTCGGCGAGTTTGCGGACGATCTCTGCCTCGCGCATCATGCCCTCGTGATCGAGCGCGACGACTTCGGCCGAAACCGGGCCGGACACGATGCTGGCGATTTCCTTGACGACCTCAAGGAAATTGCGGCCCGATTTGGCGATGAGCGACGGATTGGTGGTGACGCCGTCGAGCAGGCCCGTATCGGCAAGATCACGAATTTCGGCAGTGTCGGCGGTGTCGGCGAAGAATTTCATGGTCAGGCCCCGGTTGGATGCTGTTTGCGCGTCGCCATCGCAAATAACGCCGTCAAACGGAACCGTAAAAACAGATCGCGCGCGAACCCTTACGCGGCGGCGAGCTTCGCCTCGACCGGGCAATCGCGGCAGGCGCCATCCTCGCAGAGCCGACAGATTTGCAAGGCATCGGCCTCGCTCGTCACCAGCGCGCGCAGCATCTTGTCGGCGAGCGCCGTGAAGGTTTGGGCCTCGACGGGGTCGAGGGCGGCAAGCGCCTTGTCCATTGCCGCCATGCGCCGCCGCGCGATTTCGGCAGCCATTGCCTCGCCGGCGTCGGTCAGCCGCAGCGCGACGCGGCGCGCATCGACCGGGTGAGCTGCGCGGGTAACCAGGCCGCGCGCCTGCAACCGATCAATCAGCCGCACCGCGCCGGGATGCGACAAGCCGACCGCTGTGCGAACCTCCTCCGCGCCAATGCCCGGCAAATGCGCCAGGATCATCAGGGCGGCAGCGGCAGGCCCCCGCTCAGGCGCAACCGCCTGCGCAGCATTGTGGATGGCATCGCTGAGCGCCACCGCCAGCGCGCCCG
>CANJKQ010000301.1 GCA_947474905.1 Pseudomonadota bacterium
CGCCGAGTTCGGAAACGCTGCTGCTCGTCATGCCAAGCGATCAGGTGATCGCCGATGCCGACGCCTTTGGCGCTGCGGTTGCCCGGGCCCGCCCGCTTGCCGAACAGGGCTGGCTGGTCACCTTCGGCATCAGCCCTGATCGTCCCGAAACCGGCTATGGCTATATCCAGGCGGGCGACCAACTCGGCGATGGCGTCCACCGCGTTGCCCGCTTTGTCGAAAAGCCCGATCAGGCGCGGGCGGAAGCCATGCTGGTGAGCGGCGATCATGTCTGGAACGCGGGCATTTTCCTGTTTCGGGCCGACGCCATGCTCGCGGCGTTGACCGAGCATGCGCCTGAGGTACTGGCGGCGGCGCATGCCGCTTTTGACGCTGCGGCGCGCGACGACGCGCAAGTCATGCTTGATCCTGAAGCGTTCGCGGCCGCCCCCTCAATTTCCATCGACTATGCGGTGATGGAGCGGGCGGAGCGCGTCGCGGTGGTGCCGGTAACGATGGGCTGGAGCGACCTTGGCAGCTGGGATGCTCTTCACGACTTCGGCCCCACAGACGGCAAAGCCAATGTTCACCATGGCGACATCATCGCGATCGATACGCGCAACTGCTTAATCCGCAGCGATGGTATGCGCGTTGCCGCCATCGGCGTCGAGGATTTGATTGTGGTTGCGACGGGCGAGACGGTGCTGATCCTGCCACGCGGCCGTTCGCAAGAGGTGCGGCAGCTCGTCGAGGCAGCCAAAAAACGCCGCTAAAGCCGCGCCAGCCGCCCGCCATCGACGGCGAGTGTGGTGCCGGTAATGAACCGGGCGTCGTCGCTGGCCAGAAACGCGACGGCTGCCGCGATATCCTCAGGCTTGCCGACATCGGCCGGGTCGATCTTTTCCGCGCCCGACTTCACATTGGGATTGGCCCATAGCATCGGCGTGTCGATGGCGCCGGGCAACACCGCATTGGCGCGGATGCCGTGCGCGCGCCCCTCGATCGAGGTGGTGCGCGTCAACGATACCAGCGCCGCCTTGGCGGCTGCATAGGGCGCGGCATTGGCGCTGGTCATCACCGCATGGATGCTGGCGATGTTCACGATCACGCCGCCCTTTCCGCTTGGCTGCCCCATGTGATGGAAGGCTGCCTTGGTGAAAAAGGCCCCGCCGAGCAAATCGACATGCAGCACTTTCAGCCAATCCGCCATGCTCCAGTCGCCAAGCGTGTCGAACGTCATCAGCCCCGCATTATTGACGATGATGTCAAGGCTGCCGAGGCGATCAACCGCAGTCTGCGCACAGGCGGCGACCGCGGCTTCGTCTCCAACATTGCAACTCAGGCCAATCGCGCCGGAGAGTTTCGCCGCCGCCGCCTCAGCCGCATCCGCCTTCAGGTCGGCGATAACCACGCGCGCGCCCTCCTCCGCCAGCCGCGCCGCGATCGCCGCGCCGATGCCGCTGGCGCCGCCGGTCACGATTGCCACTTTGCCGGTGAAGCTCATTGCCTGCTCTCCTGCGCTTGTGCCGCGCTGTCGTTCATGCGCGCCGCCACGGCCTGCTGGTCATGCTCGGCCTCGCCGCCGCTTCGCCAGGGCGGGACAATTGGCACCGTCAGCACCACCGATTGCGTCGGCAGCACATCGCGCCAGTCAGCGATCAACTGCTTATAGGCTTTGCCCACCGCGCGGATGTTGCGATCCAGATCAAACAGCCCCAGCGCGTTGACGTTCCCCGCCTGCACCGTCAGCGCCGAATCCCAATCGACCTGATCGGTCAGCGAATACCAGGTGAAGCCCACGATCGGCACGCCGTCGTTGCGCACCCGCAGCACATTGGCCCATTCTTTCCACAGCCAATCGACCGCGTCGGTGCCATTGGGTCCTTCGACCTTGTTGGTCTCGGTGTGCATGACCGGCAGGCGATAACGGGCGAAATATTGCCGCGTGATCTCGTTATAGCCGAAAATCTCACCCGAGGCGTTGGTGGTGCCATCGGCGCAGACGCGGTGTTCGTTGGTGATGTAATAATCGTTGCCGAGGATGCAGTGCTGCTTCAGGCGATTATCGAGGAAGAAGTGATATTCTTCGCGCGTCATGCCGTTATCGAGCAGGAATTCGTACATCTCGCTGTTGACGCGGCGACCGTAATTAAGGTCGAGCGACAGGAAGCGTTTGGCGTTCAGTATCTCGGCAGGTCCAATCGCCTTGGGGCTTTCGGCGTGGAAATATTCCGAGCTTTCCGACTGCACGAAGATGGCGTCGGGCCGCACGTCGAGAATGGCGTGCATCGCCAGCACATTGGCTTTGACGATATGTTTCAGCGCCGTGACGAAGGTCTGGTCGGTCGTCCCCTGCTCATTCCACCAGCCATAGCTCGCTGAAAACAGCGCACAGATGTACATCTCGTTGACCGGCGTGAAGAGCTGCACCCAGCGATAGCGATCGGCAAAGGCGCGGGCATAGGCGGCAAACAGCTCCGGAAAATCGGGGTTCTGGAAATTGCCGATCCAGTCGGGCACGCCAAAATGGCACAAATCGACGATCGGTACGACATTCAGGCGGAACAGCTCGGCGAAATAGGGATCGGCGAAGCTCCAGTCATAATGGCCGTCACCAAGCCAGGTGCGGATGATCGGCGGGCCGCAGCGCAGATAGTCGATGCCGATATCGCCCAACAGCGCGAAATCCTCGCGCCAGCGATCATAATGATGGCACAGCGCCAGCTCATCGACCCGGGTGCGACCGTGATTGATGGTGGGGCAGCTATTCTCGATCCCCGTGGCGAACATGAAACGGGCGATGATGGCGGCTCCGGTGGTTGGCAATCGATCGCCGGTTCAACCCCTTAGCCGACGGAACGGTTCCGCCGCGAAGTCTGGCTAACCGGTCCCCGCCAGGCCTGTTGCCACCCCGTCGCTCTCCAGCCCCCGCAAATCGCTGTCCCGCGTTTCGCGGCCGAACCACGCGATCAGCGCCAGCGCGAGAGCGGTCGGCACCATGATCGCCGCCGACGAAAAGCTCAGCGATAGCACGACACCGCTGATCGTCAGGCCCTGCGCCAGCAGCCCGCCCGCCTTGGTGCAGGCCGCCACCCATCCCGTGGCGCGGCCGCG
>CANJKQ010000302.1 GCA_947474905.1 Pseudomonadota bacterium
CAGCCGATCGGGCCGGGTATCGACAGCAATAATGGGATCGCAGCCCACCAGCCGTGCGGCCATGACCGCCGACAATCCAACCGCGCCAACGCCGAAGATTGCAATGCTCTCGCCGGATTCGGGTGCCAGTATGTTCAGAACCGCACCTGTGCCGGTCTGAATGCTGCAGCCCAAAGGCGCGAGCATCTCGATCGGCAGATTGGACGGCACCTTGATTGCATTCGTCCAGCGCGCGATGGCATGAGTGGCGAAAGAAGATTGCCCGAAAAACGCGGCGCCCATGGCGCCATTTCGATCGCGCGCGGTCGCACTGCCATCCAGGCGGGCACCACTGAAGTTGGCCGCCATCGAGCGTTCGCAATAGGGCAGCAGACCATTGCGGCATTTCGCGCACGCGCCGCACCCATCGATGCTGAGCACGACGTGATCACCGGGAACCAAACCAGTCACTTGCGCCCCGACCGCTTCGACGATGCCGGAGCCCTCGTGCCCGAGGATCATCGGCAGCGCCACGGGAAGCGAAAACTGGCCCTGCATGACCGATTCATCGGTGTGACAAATACCGCATGCGGCAATTCGCACCAGCACCTCGTCCGCGCGTGGCGTATCGAGATCCACCGACTCGATCGAAAGGCCTTTGCCAGCCATTCGCGCTATCGCAGCTTCGATTTTCATAGTGTCAGCTCCGTGCCGGAAGATCGTGGCGCAGGCGCCTCTAACAGGCGCGCGATCCGCGCATTTATATGCTGGGTAGCGATGGCGTCGAGACCCATGCCGGCGAAGTGGCCCCAGTCGGATTCGACCGGGATGCAGGCACCATGCTCGATCATTGATGCCGTCTCCGCCGCCTCCTCAGCCGGAAAATAGAGATCCGAGCTGCTTGGCATGAGCAACACCGGAATACGGATTGCCGCGAGCGCTTCCATCCAGTCGCTGTCCGACCTCGGAGCTGAGCCCGCTCCCTGCAGGGTAGAAATCTGGATGAGAAAATCATTGGCCTCCAGCCCGACCATCGTGGCGTCCCAGAAGTTGACCATGAACGTGTCAAGCGTCGGAAAACCCAGCCGTTTCCAGCCGGCAGCACGATACCAGGCTTGCGACAGCGCCCAAGGCGCGTAGACACGGGCCAAGAGGCGCAGGCCGATCGAGGGCGGCTCACTATACGAACCCTCGGCAAAGTCCGGCGAGCCCGCGAGTACGGCGCGCATCGCCTCGAACACCAGCACCGTATGGGCGCTCGACCGGGCAGTCCCGCACCATGCCGCAACACGCTCCACCATATCGGGAAAGATCATGGCCCACGCGAGCGACTGCTGGGCTCCAAGTGAATATCCTGCTGCCATCGCGAAACGGCGCACGCCCAGCGCATCAGCGAGAATCCGCTGCGCGCGGACGTTGTCGTTGACCGAAACGGACGGGAATAACGGGCCACGCTGACTTTCGGCGGCGTTGCTCGGCGATGTCGACAGGCCTCCGCCGAACAAGTTGGGCGCGACAATAAAATAGCGATCGGGATCGAACGCACACTCCGGGCCAATGAACGGCAGATAACCCTCGGGCGTGCCGGCCACGAAGGCAGGAAGGATCAACGCATTGTCGCCTGCCTCATTAAGCACGCCCCAAGTGGCGTAAACCAGGCTGGCGTTGAGAAGCGTACCGCCGCCCTCCAATTCAAGATCTCCGCAATTGAAGATATGGCGGTGCATGGTATTTGTCCTTGGCGGCATTGTAGGAAAGAAAGAATTGCCCGGCTCTTTCCACAACTTTGATGTACCCGAATTTCCGGCCAACGTGTCATCAGCGGGAGCCGGGCCACACGGCCCGGCTCCCGCTAAGTTCAAAAGGCCTTGCGCACCCTCAATCCCATCGTCCGCGGCGGCGCGAGGATGCCGGAGACTGGGTAGCCATAGAACGCCGCCCCAACATAGGCCGTGTCCACGGTTTTGACGTCAAACAGATTGCGAACATAAACCGAAATGTCCAACCCATCGGCGTTGGACCAAGTGATCGATCCGTTTACCTTGGTGTAGGCGGATTGCGAAACGACCTTGCGGTTGAACTCAGAAAAATAGACGCGCGAGCTCCAGTAGGCATCGCCATGTAGCGTCAGTTCTCCGCGCTTGAGCGGTATCCGGTAATCGACGTTGAAGGTATTGTTGAATGTAGGCGCCTGCGGCAGGCGATTGCCGGACAGATCGAGCTCGCCCAGCGCCAGCCGCGCCGGATCGAACGTCTTGAAGTCGGTGAAGCGCGCGTCCAGCCAGCCGCCCGAAAGTCCCAGCGTCAGTTCCCGCACAGGCTGGAAGGCGATTTCATATTCGAGACCGTAAATCCGCGCCTTCGCCGCGTTGGTCAGCAGGACGACAAATCGATCAACCTTGGTGAGCTGTAAATCCTTGTAATCGTAATAGAATCCCGCAAGCGCAATCCTCAGCCGATTGTCCAGAAACCGCGACTTCACCCCAGCCTCGTAGGCCAAGACAGACTCCGGATTGACCGCCGGATTGCTGATGAGCGCGGGATTGCCGGGGGCGGCCACCGCATTGCCCAGATTAAACAGCCCGGCTTTGAAGCCTTTCGTGGCCGAAACGTAAATGAGCGTCCGGGGATCAAGTTCGAAATTGATACCGATCTTCGGAGTGAACGCGTTCCAGCGCTTGCCCTGCAGCAATGGGCCTGCGGGCAGCGGCCGGGACTGATCATAGGTAAGCAGATAATTGAAAGAATTTGCATAGTCGGTGAACAGATCGGCTTCGGTCTTCCGTTCCGTGCTGTAACGCGCGCCAGCGCTGACGGTGAGTCGCTCCGACAAGTGGATATCTGCCTGACCGAATACTGCAAAGGCGCGAGTCTTGATAGAGCCACCGCCGTAATAGTTCGCGGCTTCCCGGCCCGGGCTGAAGTTTGTCGAATTCGGTGAGCCGGGTATGACCGGCGCGAAGGTGATATTGTCCGCCGACAGATTGAACGTGGGAAGCGCCGCGAAGCCGTCCATGTTTTCGATGAACGCATAGCCGCCAAGGGTCAGATCAACCGCGCGCGACGTATAGTTGAGATTGAGCTCCTGG
>CANJKQ010000303.1 GCA_947474905.1 Pseudomonadota bacterium
ATCCCGCTTTTCGTTTCTGACCTCGCCTGGCTAACGGCGCGCTAATCAAACCGCGGTTGCGCGATGCGGTTAACGCGGCGTTCGGCACGATTTTGCCGCCCTTCCGGCAAAACCCTGCCGCCCGCTGCCGGTTGCTTGGCGCGCGACGGAATGCTACGAAACGCGACGAGCCGTGTTAGCGACCCTTCGCAAGCACCGGTGACACGACCATTTTTGCTCCCATATCTGCGGTGCATCAGGTCAATCAGGTTGACGCTACGCATGACAGTTTTTCCGCCCTTCGCGATCCGCACGGTTTTCACCGGCGGCGTCGTTCAGGCGCGGACGATGGCGGGCGTTACGCCCTGCATCACCCGGCAGGCGTCAGCCCTCCATTTCGCCACCCATTGCGTCGGCCATGCCGCGGGCGATCTGCCCGGGCAGGCCACGCGTCAGTATCGCGCGCGGCCCCGCCGTCTTGGCCAGCCGCGCGTCCGGAGAATAATAAATGACCACCAGAATGTTGATCGACGGACGCCACCGGGAAGAAACCCGGGTGGCAGTCGTCAAAGGGAATCGAATCGAGGAGTTTGATTTCGAGAGCGCCGAGCGCAAGCAGCTCAAAGGCAATATCTATCTCGCCAAGGTAACCCGGGTCGAACCGTCGCTGCAGGCCGCGTTTATCGATTATGGCGGCAATCGCCACGGCTTCCTGGCGTTCAGCGAAATCCATCCCGATTATTACCAGATCCCCAAGGAGGACCGCGACGCGCTGCTCCGCGAGGAAGCCGAGCATGCCGCCGAGGAAGCGGCACTGCGCGCCGAGCAGGAAGCCGCCGAGGATGCCGAGGACGCCGACGAGGAGTCGGTCGAGCGGTTTGAGGATGATGGCGGCGCCGATGCCGAAGCGGCCGCTGAGGAGGAAGGGGCGCCCCGCCCGCGCCCGTCCGCCAATGGCGGGTCTGATGATCAAGTCGAAGCGCTGCGCCAGCGCCGCATGAACCTGCGCCGCCGCTACAAGATTCAGGACGTCATTCGCCGCCGCCAGGTGCTGCTCGTTCAGGTCGTCAAGGAAGAGCGCGGCAACAAGGGCGCGGCGCTGACCACTTATCTCAGCCTTGCCGGCCGGTATTGCGTGCTGATGCCCAACACCTCGCATGGCGGGGGCATCAGCCGGAAAATCTCCAACGCGGCCGATCGCAAGCGGCTGAAGTCGATCATGGCGGAGATGAAGCTGCCGCCGACAATGGGCTGCATCGTCCGCACCGCCGGGCTGCAGCGCACCAAGACCGAGATCAAGCGCGATTTCGATTATCTCGCCCGGCTGTGGGACGAAATCCGCGACAAGACGCTGGCGTCGAGCGCGCCGGCGTTGATCCATGGCGACAGCGACCTGATCAAGCGCGCGGTCCGCGACATTTATAACAAGGACATCGACGAACTGATCGTCGAGGGCGATGAGGGCTATCGCCACGCCAAGGATTTCATGAAGCTGCTGATGCCCAGCCACGCGCGGCGGGTGAAGCATTATGTCGACCCGGTGCCGCTGTTCCAACGCTATGGCGTCGAGGATCAGCTGGCGGCGATGTACCACCCCGTCGTCCAGCTGAAATCGGGCGGCTATCTCGTCATCAACCCGACCGAGGCGTTGGTGTCGATCGACATCAACTCCGGCCGGTCGACGCGCGAACATAATATCGAGCAGACCGCGACCGCGACCAATTTGGAGGCCGCGCAGGAAATCGCCCGCCAGCTCCGCCTGCGCGACATGGCGGGGCTGATCGTCATCGACTTTATCGACATGGACAATAATTCCAACGTCCGCAAAGTCGAAAAGGCGATGAAGGAGGCGCTGAAGAACGATCGCGCCCGCATCCAGGTCGGCCGTATCTCGGGCTTCGGCCTGATGGAAATGAGCCGCCAGCGGTTGCGCACCGGCGTGCTCGAAGCCTCTACCCGCCAATGCCCGCATTGCGAAGGCACCGGGCTGGTGCGGACGGCGTCGTCGGCGGGTCTGTCAGCGCTGCGTCTGCTTGAGGATGAAGCCGCCCGTGGTCGCGGATCGCAACTGTTGCTGCGCGCCAGCCAGGAAGCGGCCTTCTATGTCCTTAACCGCAAGCGCGCCGAACTTGCCGAGATCGAGGAACGCTATGGCGTGACGATCGAGATCGCCGCCGATGGCGAGCAGGAAGGCGCGCGCATGTCGGTCGAGGCCTCTGGTCCGCCGCCCGTCAATGTCCCGCGCCTGGCGCCTGTGGCGATCGAGGAGGATGACGACGACCTCGATATCGTCGATGAGGTCGAGGAAGAGGAAGAGGAAGCCGCCGAGGCCGATGTCGAGCCGCGTCGCGGGCGCGATCGCGATCGCGAGCAAAACGGCAATGGCAATGGTGATGGCGAAGGCCGTAAGCGCCGCCGTCGCCGTCGCGGCCGCCGTGGCCGCACGCGCGGCGAAGGCGAGGCCAGCAATGGCGAAACCCTGCACGAGGCCGATGAGGCGCTTGAGCGGAGCAATGACGCGGGGGAAGGCGAAGACTCGGCCGAGGACCGCGCCGACACCAACGCCGCCGACGCGCCGGAGGGCGAAGGCCGCCGCCGTCGCGGTCGTCGCGGCCGCCGCGGCGGACGGCGGGGCGATGCGCTCGACGCCGCAGCGGTTGAGGGCGAGGGCGAAACCGATGCCATGGCCGAAGCGGACGCCGACCCCGTCGCTGACACGGTGGTCGCCGAGGCATCGCCATCGGACGCCGCCGAAGCGGAGGCCGATGCCAAGCCCAAGCGGCGCCGGTCGAGCCGGGCAAAAGCTGCCACGGCTGTGGATGAAGCGGTGGATAATCAGGTGGATCAGCCTGTGGATCAACCTGTGGAAGAAAGCGCTGAGGCTGCCCCTGCCAAGCCGCGCCGCAAGCGCGCCGCCAAGGCTGAGGCTGCGGCGCCGACCGACAGCGTCACTGCCGATGCCTCCGATGCGCCGGCCGAAAAGCCCAAGCGTGGCCGTCGTAAGGTCGCCGCGGCTGAGGCAGTCGCCGATGCGGCGCCCGCTCCCGCTGCGGTGCCCGTTGCCGAAGCCCCGATGGTGACCGGTAA
>CANJKQ010000304.1 GCA_947474905.1 Pseudomonadota bacterium
CCTGATCAGGGAGGCGACCGTCTTGGCGGGCATAAACAACAGCTCAGAGCTCGACATGATCCGACAACTCCATCGACGACGCAGGCTCATACAGATGGCACGACGTCCACCGCCCCGGTAGCGTCTCGCGCAGGTGCGGGACATCGACGCTGCATCGCGCCATCGCGTTCGGGCAACGCGTATGGAAGCGGCAGCCGGGAGGCGGCGCCATCAAGCTCGGAACCTCGCCGGTGATCAGCGGCCCGCGCTCCCGAAACGGGTCGGCGCGCGGCACTGCATTGAGCAGGGCCTGGGTATAGGGATGCTGCGGCTGGGCATAGAGCTCGGCTTTCGACGCCACCTCGACAATCGAACCGGCATAGAGCACGGCCACCCGATGGGACATGGCGCGCACGACGGCAAGATCGTGGGCGATGAACAAGTAGCTGAGGCCAAACTTCGCTTGCAGGTCCATGAGCAGGTTAACGATCTGCGCCTGCATCGAGACATCGAGCGCCGATACCGGCTCGTCGCAGACGATGAAACCCGGTTGCAGTGCCAGCGCGCGAGCGATCACGATGCGCTGACGCTGGCCGCCGGAAAACTCGTGCGGAAAGCGCTCGGCGCTGTCGCGCGGCAGCCCCACCATCTCCAGCAGCTCGCGCACCCGATCGTTCCGATCGCGCCGCGAGCGGCCTCCAGCAATGTCGAGCGGCTCGGCGATCGATTCGCCAACCCGCATGCGCGGGTTGAGGGCGGCGTGCGGATCCTGGAAGACGAATTGGAGGCGGGCGCGCACGGCGGCGAGGTTGCTGCGGCGATCCGGCCCGGTGATGTCACGGCCGAACAACCGCACCGAACCGCCGGTGGGCTGGTAGAGCCCGGCCAAAATGCGGCCCGCGGTCGACTTGCCCGATCCCGATTCGCCGACAAGCCCCAGGGTCTCCCCTTCGCCGATCTCGAAGGAAACCTTGTGCAACACTTGCTGCATCATCAGCTTGCCGCCGGCGCGGCCGGTAGCGAAGGCCATGTCGAGATCGCGGACCTCGACCAGGGCGCTGGCGGCCATCAGCCGGCCCCCCCTAGCCGGCTGCGCGGTGTGCAGCGTACGCGATGGCCCTGTTGGACCGTGACAAGCTCGGGCATCGCGACACAACAGATCGGCTCGGCATGAGCGCAGCGCGGCCCGAACCTGCAACCGGCGATCGCCTCGTCCGGGTCCGGAATCCGGCCGGGAATCGAATAGAGTCTCGCGGCGTCGCCCTTCAGCGACGGCATCGAGGCCATCAATCCTTCGGTGTAGGGATGCATAGGCCGGCGGAACAACACTTCGACCGGTGCGTCCTCGACGACGCGGCCTGCATACATCACGATTACGCGCTTGGCGAACTCGGCGATCACCCCCAGATCGTGCGAGATCAGCATCACCGCCATGCCGAGTTCGGCGCGCAGGTCGCGCAGCAGCTCGAGAATCTGCGCCTGGATGGTGACGTCGAGCGCCGTCGTTGGCTCGTCGGCGATCAGCAGGCGGGGCCGGCAGGCGATGGCGATGGCGATCATCACACGCTGGCGCATACCGCCCGATAGCCGGTGCGGATATTCGTCAACCCGCCGACCGGCATCAGCGATGCGTACCAGGTCGAGTAGTTCGATCGCTCGGCGACGCGCTGCCGTGCGCGACATGCGCTGGTGCAGACGCAGGGTCTCGGAGATCTGGTCACAGATCGTCAACACAGGATTGAGCGAGGACATCGGATCCTGGAACACCATGGCAATGTCGCGGCCGCGGATGGCGCGCAGATCGCCCTCCGATGCGCGCAATAGATCCTTGCCGGCGTAGCGCACCGCGCCACTTGTAAAGCGCGAAGTGCCGCGCGCATGCAGGCGCAGCATCGACAAGGCGGTGACGCTCTTGCCGCTGCCCGATTCGCCCACCACGCCCAAGCAATCACCTTCGCCGATGTCGAAGGACACGCCCTCGACCGCCGTTGTCCAGCCGCGTTCGCTTCGGAACTGGACGGTAAGATTATCGATCGAAGCGAGCCGCGCCGGCGTCATCAACCCGCCCCCTTCAGGCGCGGATCCAGCACGTCGCGCAGGCCGTCACCTAGCAAGTTGAGGCCAAGCGCGGCGATGCTAATGCCAAGGCCCGGGAACAGCATCACCCACCACGCCTCGGTGGCATAGTCGCGCCCCTCGGCGATGATGTTGCCCCAGCTCGGCGTCGGCGGCTGAATGCCCACGCCGAGGAAACTCAGCGCCGCCTCCGCCAGGATCGAATAGGCAAAGACGAAAGTCATGTGCACCAGCAGCGGCCCGAGGCTGTTCGGCAGAATATGGCGGAACATGATGCGCACGTCGCTGGCGCCGGCGATGCGGGCGGCCTGGACGTAGTCCAACTCCCGCACCACTAGCGCCGTTGCCCGCACAATGCGCGCGCCGGCCGGCACGTAAGCGACGGTGAGCGCAATGATCACGCTTTCCATGCGCGGCCCGAGTGCGGCGGTAATGCCGAGTGCCAATAGGATGGCGGGAAACGACATCAGCGCATCCATCAGGCGCATCAGCGGCGCGTCGAGGCCACGGAACTGGGCCGCGATCACGCCGATCGCCGCGCCGCACACCCCCGACAGCGCCGCGACCACGAGGCCGATCCACAACGAAACCCGGCCGCCGTAGAGCACGCGGGTGAGGATGTCCCGGCCGAAAGTGTCGGCGCCGAAAGGAAATTCCGTGGACGGCGGCCGGAAGCGGAAACGCACCTTCATGGCCGACGGATCGATGCCGGTAATTAAGGGCGCAAAGACTGCCGCGATCGTGAGAGCGAGCACGAGGATCGCGCCGATCTGGAAAGAGCGATGCGCCAACAGCCGGCGCAGCAGCATGAAGCGCCGCCGCGGCGCCAGCACCGGCGAGACGATCGGCACCATAGGTCCCGCGGCCATGCTGAACTCAGTCATAGCGCACCCGCGGATCGGCGAAGGTGTAGAGCATGTCGACCGAAAGATTGATCGCCACGAAGGCAAAGCCGTATATCAGCATCACACCCTGTACCAGGGGATAGTCCCGCGCCAGAATCCCCTGC
>CANJKQ010000305.1 GCA_947474905.1 Pseudomonadota bacterium
CCTTCCGTTCGCCCTGAGCTTGTCGAAGGGCCGTACTTCTTCGCGAGGAACGACGGTGCTTCGACAAGCTCAGCACGAGCGGACCCGATTGATCGCAACCGCCCTGGGGCGCGTCACCCCAACAGCGGCATCCACAGGGGCGCGCCGATCAGGCTCGGCGAGCCGCTTAATGCCGCCAGTGCCTGCGCCACCGACCGTTCCGGCCCCTCATGCGTCACGATGGCGACCGGCACGCTGCCATCGGCCATTGCACCGCGTTGCATCAGGCTTTCGATCGACACGCCGGCATCGCGCATCGCGGTCGCAAGCTCGGCGAGCACGCCTACTTTGTCAGCCACGGTGAAGCGCAGATAGGCGCGGCCCAAACGGTCGCCGGTATCCGCCGCCGCGAGCGCGGAAAGCGACCCCGCAGGCATGGCATAAGGCGGGCCAAATTCGCCGCGCGCGATATCGATGAGATCGGCGACAACCGCGCTCGCGGTCGGGCCGTCGCCCGCGCCCGCGCCCTGGAACAGCAGGCGACCGACAAAATTGCCTTCCGCCACCACCGCATTGGTGGCGCCGGTCACATGCGCGAGCGGGTGTGCCAGCGGCACCAGATGCGGCTGCACCCGCTGGACCAGGCCGCTATCGCTCGCCTCCGCCAGGCCGAGCAGGCGAACCCGGTAACCCAGCGCCGCCGCCTCGGCGATGTCGGCCGCCAAAATCGGCCGGATGCCATGGGTGGTGACATCGCCAAAGGCGGGCTCGGTGCCAAAGGCGATGCTGGCGAGGATCGACAGCTTGTGCGCGGCATCGATGCCGTCAATGTCGAAACCGGGATCGGCCTCGGCATAGCCCAGCGCCTGCGCCTCAGCGAGGACATCGGCGAAGTCGCGGCTCTCCGCTTCCATTTTCGACAGGATGAAATTGCAGGTTCCGTTGAGGATGCCGTAAACGCGGCTGATGCGGTTGGCCGCCGCGCCTTCGCGCAGGCCCTTGATCACGGGAATGCCGCCGGCCACGGCTGCCTCGAATTTCAGAGCGACGCCCTTTGCCTCGGCCGTGCGGGCGAGCTCCAGACCGTGCTGGGCGATCATTGCCTTGTTGGCGGTGACGAGCGCGCGTCCCGTGCCCAGCGTGTCGCGGGCAAGCGCGAGCGCCGGCCCATCGCTGCCGCCGACCAGCTCGACCACCACATCGACATCGCGGTGACGGGCGAGCGCGACGGTGTCATCGACCCAGGCGAAGCGGGCAATATCGACGCCGCGATCCTTGTGCCGGTCCCGCGCGGAAACCGCGACAATCTCAATCGCGCGGCCTGCCCGCCGTTCGATCAGCGCGCGATTGGCATCGAGCAGCCGCACGACTCCGCTGCCGACGGTGCCCAGCCCCGCCAGCGCAATGCGCAATGGCGCGCTCACGCCTTGACCAGCCCGATCTCGACCAGGCGCTCATGCAGATAATCGTGCGCCGTAATCGGCGTCTGGTAGCGATTGGGGTTGGCGGCGCTGATGCACCCCGGCAGCGTCTCGATCAGGAAATCGGGCGCGGGGTGGAGGAAGAAAGGCATTGAATAGCGCGAAACGCCCCGCCGCTCGGGCGGGGGATTGACGACGCGGTGCGTGGTCGAGGGCAGGACATGGTTGGTCAGCCGCTGCAACATGTCGCCGACATTGACCACCATCGCGCCTTCGGGCGGCTTGACGGGCAGCCAGCGGCCATCGCGGTCGAGCAGCTCCAGCCCCGCTTCCTCGGCACCCAGCAACAAGGTGATGAGGTTGATGTCCTCATGCGCGCCAGCCCGCACGCCCTCGGCATCGGCGGGGATCGGCGGATAATGGAGCAGGCGCAGCACCGAATTGCCGTCCGCCACGGCGTGGTCAAACCAGTCGGGCGCCAGGCCCAGATGCCGCGCTATCGCTGAGAGCAGGACATCGCCCGCCCGATCAAACGCGGTAAACAACTCAAGGAATGTCTCGCGAAACCCGTTGGGGCGTGCAGGCCACACATTGGGCGCCATGGCGGCGGCGAAGCGATGGCCGGGCGGCAAGTCGCGGCCGATATGCCAGAATTCCTTTAGGTCGACCTTGTCGGCGCCCTTGGCGATTTCGGTCTTGAACGGGGTATAGCCGCGCGCGCCGCCGCCGCCGGGGATATGATAGTCGCGCTTCTCGGTTTCCGGCAGGTCGAACAGCGCGCGCGTTTCCGCCCAGGCGCGATCGATCAATGCCTGCGGGATGCCGTGATCGGCGACAACCGCAAAGCCAAACCGCTCAAATGACGCGCCGATGGCAGCAGCAAAGCCATCAGGATCGGCGTCATTCTGGGTGAGCGACAGCGTCGGCACGCTGGCAAGGGAAGTATCGAGCATGAGCGATCCAGGGTTGTTAAGCGCGGCCAAGCTTTGCGCTGCAACCCTGGCGGGGTCAATTGGCGGTGACAGATCAATCGGTCTCAGCCGCACGGCTACGCCCGTTTGTGCTGAGCTTGTCGAAGCACCGCTCTTCTGTCCAACGGTGGACGTTAGAAGGACGGCCCTTCGATGAGCTCAGGGCGAACGGGACGGCGGTTGGTCGTGCGCTTGCGAGTTCGGGTTCACCCCGAAATCGTGAAGGTGCCGTGCGCTTTGCCCTTGTCGGCCGGGGTCACCTCGATCTTGAACGGCTTGCCGTCGGCGGTGGTGCCGGACAGGCCATTGCCGTCGTCCGCAACCTTGAAATGCGCGCTCTGCATCTTGTCGCGAAACCAGTCGCGCACGGTGGCGGGGTCGGCGGGGCTGTCAAACATGATATGGACCGTGCCGTCGGCGTCCTTGCCCGTCGTGTCGTCGTCATGCGAATCGACATTCATCGTGCGGATCGACGAGCCGGGGTAAAGATGCACGCCGTCGACTTCGAAATTGTTGCTGCCCAGATGCACCTTGGGCAGCGAAATCGTGCCATGAAAGCCCGGCATATTGAGCGCAAGCTGTCCCGATTTGCCGTCGACATTGGCGGAAGCATCATTGTCGCCAGCATTGATCGATATGCTGGTGCCGTCCTTGTCGTTGCTGCACCCGCCAATCGGGAACAGCGCG
>CANJKQ010000306.1 GCA_947474905.1 Pseudomonadota bacterium
ATTGTGGCGCTTCATCGCGCTCATGAAATCACCGCCCGCCATGGTGAAGTCGATGTCGTGCGCTTCATCGAGCCAGCGGCCGAAATGGCGGACCATGTGGAGCAGCACCTCGTCGCAATCGCAGATCAGCAGGCCGGTCATGCGCGTTCCATCGCGTCACCGGCGGCGATCAGCGCGGCGGGCGGCACGTCGAGCGCGGCGGCGCAGGCGACAAGATCGGGCTCGTGGCTGGCGAGAAACTGGATGACGGCGGCCAGCACCGCCGGTTCCGCCGCCCGCAGGCGCAGCTCGGCCGCCTCCAGCCCGGTCAGCGCCAGCAGCCGATCAGCCCGCGCTTCGTCGCCCAGCGTCCAGCCGAGTGCCTGAAGCGCCAGAACGGTAGCATCCCGATTTGCCGTAGCCTCGCGCATTGCCTATGCCGGATGATCTCGAAAGGAAGCATGCCCGTGGCAAAAAGGGTGCTCGTTGTCGAGGACAACGAACTCAACCTCAAACTTTTCTGCGATTTGCTTCGCGCGCATGATTATGTCGCGGAAGGATTGCGCGATGGCCGTGAAGCGGTGATGCGCGCCCGCGCCTTTCAGCCCGAGCTGGTCATCATGGACATCCAGATGCCGCATGTGACGGGCTATGAGCTGATCGCGCAGTTCAAGGCCGATGCGGGGTTGCGCGCCATCCCGATCATGGCGGTGACGGCCTATGCCAGTCGCGAGGATGAAGACCGTATTCGCGCGGCGGGCGCCGATGCCTATGTCTCAAAGCCGATCGCGCTGGCGCGTTTTGTCGACCAGGTGCGCGCGCTGATGCCGGTGGAGGTGTGATACTCGATCTCGGCGTATTACCCGTCATCGCGAGCGCATCCAGGTAATCCAATAAACAGCGGTCCGTCTGGATTGCTTCCCCCGGCTCAAGGCCGGGGCCGCAATGACGACCAGTAACCTGGCAGATTACTTGATCTTGGCTTCCTTGAACTCGACATGCTTGCGCGCGACCGGATCATATTTCCGGAACGACAGCTTGTCGGTCTGGGTGCGGGGATTCTTCTTGGTGACATAGAAGAACCCGGTGTCAGCCGAGCTGACGAGCTTGATCTTGACGGTGGTCGGCTTGGCCATGACCTGAAACATCCTGCGCTTGGCGAAAAACAATAGCGGCGAATCCGCGATCCGCCGCTTGAACAGCGCGGCGCATGACGGATCGGGCGGCTAATGTCAAGTTGATGACAGGCGCACAGGCGTTAACGGCGCCTTCACCATCGCGGGCGCAAGGTCTGGCCGTGCCAATAGCCATAGCGGGGGTGGCGATGATGTCGGTCGAACAAGCGCGCGATGATCTGGCCCAGCGGCTGGTGCTGCTTGGCGCACGGGCAGGCCAGGCGCCGCGCGACGCGCTGGCAGCGGAAATCGAGGTGATTCGGCGGACCGCGCTTGCGCACGGTATTCTGCCTGCGGTGGGTGTGGCGCATGCGCTGGAAATGGCGCTGGGCCGGGGCGAGCGCGGCCCGTTGATCGAAGGATGGATGGCGTTGCTGCGCGACGCTGTGCTCTGCGGTCGCAGTGACGAGGCGACGTGCGATGCCTATGTCGCGGCGTGCTCGGTGCGGCTGGCGGGCTGATTGCCGCCGATGGCCGCGCTGATGGCCGCCCTGGTCGCGGCGCTGGCTTTACAGGCATCGGATCGCGCGCCTTGGCTGGCAGCGCGCTTGGCGGCAACAGGCAAGGCGGCGCCGGTGCTGGTGGCGGTGCTGCTGTCGGCCGTGCTGGCGCAGGGATTGGGTGCAGCGGCGGGCAGCTTGCTGGCGCCGATGCTGACCGCCAATGCCCGCGCCTTGCTGCTCGGCCTGGCGCTGCTATCGGCGGCATGGGGGGCGTTTCTGCCGGTAAAGCCCGTGACGGGGCCGCCGCGTGGCGCCGTCGCCAGCACGATCCTGCTGCTCGCCGGCGCGATGGGGGACCGCACCCAGTTCGTCACGCTGGCGATTGCGGCGCGCGATGACCTGCCGGTCTTTGCCGCAATCGGCGCGGTGATCGGCGTCGTGGCGGTGCAGGGGGCGGCGGTGCTGGCGGGATGGACGCCGCCCGCGGCGCCGATGCGCGCGTTGCGGGCGGGCATTGGCGGCGTGCTCGCCATCATCGGCGGCTGGACCGCGCTCGCAGCGCTGCGGCTGACGTGACGCCCGCTATCGGAGTCTCATTTCACCCAGCGCAGCGGACCCGATTTCAGGCTCGATCGTTACAGGCAGCGCCTTATCCCAACAGGAGACTGCCATGTCGACCGATGCCGCGCTCAAGACCCCGACCGATCTCGCCTCCAACGCGACCAAGACCGTTGCCCAGGCGCTGAACGAGATCCTCGCCGACAGTTTCGCGCTTTATCTCAAGACCAAGAATTTCCACTGGCACGTCTCCGGCCCGCATTTTCGCGATTATCACTTGATGCTGGATGAGCAGGCGACCGACATCCTCGGCACCACCGACGAAATTGCCGAGCGCGTCCGCAAGATCGGCGCGACGACGCTGCGATCGATCGGCGACATTGCGCGCCACCAGACGATCAAGGACAATGACGCCGATTTCGTCGCGCCGACGGCGATGCTGAACGAGCTGCGCGAAGACAATCTGAAGCTGGTTGCAAGCTTCCACGAAGCCAAGCAGATCGTCGATGATGCTGGCGACAACGGCACCAGTGGTATATTGGACGAGTGGACCGATCGCGCCGAACGCCGCGCCTGGTTCCTGTTTGAGGCGAGCCGCACCGCATAGGTTAACGATGGGGAACTTGAGCATCGCCGTGGCCATTGGCCTGGTGGCGACAATCAAGGGAGATGCATCATGCTGCGCTGGGCATTCTTGTTTCTGATCATCGGCATCGTGCTCGCGGTGCTGGGTTTTGGCGGTATTGGCGGCGCGTTTATCGGCATTGCCAAATTGCTGTTCTTTATCGCGATCGCGATTTTCGTGATCCTGCTGATCCTGGGCCTGATGGCGGGACGCGGCATCAGCAACTCGCTGGACTAAGGCGCGGCTGGGCCCAGCGTTACGATCCAGAAATCGGGCG
>CANJKQ010000307.1 GCA_947474905.1 Pseudomonadota bacterium
CCCTTTTTCACGTTAAGGAAGGAAGATGGTGTCCTGCCTCGCGACCGTTGTCGGCGGGGTGTGAAAGTCAAAGGGCGTTGCGTGCGCCCGGGGGATTGGAATGAAGGCGACGATCGAACGCGCAACGCTGTTGAAGGGCCTCAGCCACGTCCAGTCGGTGGTCGAGCGGCGCAACACCATCCCCATCCTGTCCAACGTGCTGATCGACGCGGCGGCGGATGGATCGCTGAAGCTGATGGCAACCGATCTTGATCTGCAGATCAACGAACATGTCGCCGCCAATGTCGAAACCCCCGGCGCCACCACGGTTTCGGCGCATACGCTGTTCGACATCGTACGCAAGCTGCCCGAGGGCAGCCAGGTGCAGCTCTCTGCGGCGGAAGGGCGGATGACGATCATGGCCGGGCGCGCCAAGTTCAGCCTGGCGACGCTGCCGCGCGACGATTTTCCGGTCATTGCCGAAGGCGATTTGCCGGTCAGTTTTGAGCTGCCTGCCGAAACGCTGAAGCAGATCATCGACAAGACGCGCTTTGCGATCTCGACCGAAGAAACGCGCTATTATCTGAACGGCATTTTCCTGCACGTGTCGGACGATCCGATGCCGGTGCTGAAGGCGGCCGCGACGGACGGCCATCGCCTCGCCCGCGTCACCGTCAAGCGCCCTGACGGCGCCGACGGCATGCCCGACGTGATCGTGCCGCGCAAATGCGTGGGTGAGCTGCGCAAATTGCTGGAGGAGATTGACGGATCGGTTGGCGTGTCGCTGTCGGCGAGCAAAATCCGGTTCGATCTGGGCCAGGCGCTGCTCACTTCGAAACTGATCGACGGCACTTTCCCCGATTATTCGCGCGTCATCCCGACCGGCAATGACAAGATCCTGAAGATTGATCCCAAGAGCCTGGAGGAAGGCGTCGACCGCGTCTCGACCATTGCGACCGAAAAAACGCGCGCGGTGAAGATGGCGCTCGATCGCGATCGCGTGACGCTATCGGTGACGAGCCCCGAAAACGGCACCGCCTCCGAAGACGTGCCGGGCGATTACGCCGCCACGCCGTTCGAGATCGGCTTTAACAGCCGCTATCTGCTCGAAATCCTGGCGCAGGTGGAAGGCGATCAGGTCGAGGTCCATCTGGCCGACGCCGCCGCGCCGACACTGATCCGCGAGAATGACAAGGCGCCCGCGCTCTACGTCATCATGCCGATGCGGGTTTGATGAGCTTTTCCTCTCCCGCTGGCGGGAGAGGATAGCGCAGCTCGCGAGCTTGCTCGCTAGCGGAGCTTGGTGAGGGTTGCAGCAGCGGATGGCGTTGGATTTACCCCTCACCCAGCTTCGACTAAGCCTTTGCTCGCGCAAAGACTAAGTCTGCGCGTCCCTCTCCCCTTTCAGGGGCGAGGGCTTCGGAGGCTTGACTCCACCCTCCTGATTCCTTACTAACACCACTGTCAGTAAGGAATCGCTCGATGCCCCAAATGCCTCCCATGCCCGGCACCACCGGGCGCCGCGACTGGAAGACCGCGATCAGCGCGATGCGCAAGCTGCTCGCTGATTCGGATGATACGGCGCAGGTCTTCCTCATCATGCGCGCCCTCAACGCCGGCAATCTGACCAGGAATGCCGCGCGCATGCTGGCGACGCATGAAGGCGGCAAGCTGATGTATGAGCGCGAGGAGCTGGCCCGCACGTTGAGCGACAAGGACTATGTCGCCTCGTTCGCGCCGGGCACCGTTGGCGCCGCCTATCGCGACTTTCTGACCCGCACCGGCTATTCGGCCGCCGGGCTTGAACAGGTTAGCCGCGACACGCTCGACAAGGATGAGGACGTTCTTCACCCCTATATCTGGTTCGGGCGGCGCATCCGCGACACGCATGACATCTGGCATACCTTGACCGGCTATCAGGCGGACGAGCCGTTGGGCGAAGCGGCGCTGGTCGCGTTCAGCTATGCACAGGTCGGTGGGCTGGGCTGGGCATGGATCGCCGCCGCTGCGTCGATCAAGAGCATCCTTGTCTCGCGCCGTTTCGATTTCGCGCGCGCGGTGTGGGAAGGCTATCGCCATGGTCGCAAGGCCAAATGGCTGCCGGTCGAGGATTATCACGCGTTGCTGAACGAGCCGCTGGAGGCAGCGCGCCGCCGCCTCAACATTGGCGAGCCCGTGCTTTATCGGCGCGCACAGGCAGCGATGCAGACGGGTTGGGACGTGCAGGCACCGGCACGCCAGCTCGCCTGATCTTGCGGTTACAGCGGCGTTAACCATTCGGTGACCGGCGCACCGTAAAATCTGCTCCGCCAAATGGGGAGCACGCGCGTTGCTGACGATCGACGAAGAAACCGAAAGCTGGGGGTTGGGGCGCGGCAAGCCGTCGCTGCTAGTGGTGGATGATAGCCGCACCAATCTGGCGGTGATCGGGCGACGGCTGACGCATCTCGGCTTTTCCGTCGTCCTGTCTGACAATGCCGCTGAAGCCCTGGATATACTGGCCGCGCGCGGCTTTGACGTCGCCATCATCGACATGGTGATGCCCGGCCTGTCGGGCTTGCAGATGCTGGCGGAAATCCGTGCCACGCGGGAAACCGCCGATTTGCCCGTCATCATGATTACCGGGCGGAGCGATCCGCAAGCCGTGGTTGAGGCACTGGCGGCGGGCGCCGACGACCATATCGCCAAGCCCTTTGATTTTGCGGTGCTGGTTGCGCGCGTCGATCGGGTGGTTGAGCGCGCGCGGCGCATCGCGGCACTGAAGCGCTCCAACGCCACGCTCGATGCGCGGATCGCGGCGCGCGCGATGGAACTCGGCGAAGTGCGCACCGAACTTGCCGAGACTCGCGCCGACCGATTGCGGCTGATCGCCTCAATCCAGATGTTGAACGACGAGCTGGAACGGCGCGGGGTGGGGGCCTGAGGGGGGAGGCGTTTCCCCGCTTTTTTGCTCACACCAAGCCGCGAAGACACGAAGACAAGACGCAGAGGCCAGGATGCTTGCGCAGAGCGCCTAGGCCGTAAACTCATTAAAGCGGGATGACATTGGGTTGAACCGAGGCCGTCATTGCGAC
>CANJKQ010000308.1 GCA_947474905.1 Pseudomonadota bacterium
GGCATAGCGCGGCATCAGCTCGTCTTTCAGATGCGCCGCGCCGCGGTCGAGCGTCAGCTGCTCGATGCCGCGATGGGCGAGGTGGTAAATGGTGCCGCCCGGCGTCTCATACATGCCGCGCGACTTCATGCCGACGAAACGGTTTTCGACCAGGTCGAGGCGACCGATACCGTGCTTGCGGCCAAGGTCGTTGAGCTTGGTGAGCAGCGTCGCGGGCGAGCACCCCTCGCCGTTCAGCGCGACGCCATCGCCGCGCTCGAAATCGATGGTGATAAACTCGGGCGCGTCGGGCGCATCCTCGGGGTTCGCCGTGCGCGAATAGACATAATCGGGCACTTCTTCCCACGGATCCTCTAGCACTTTGCCTTCGGACGAGGTGTGGAGCAGATTGGCGTCAGTGGAGAAGGGCGCCTCGCCGCGCTTGTCCTTGGCGACGGGAATCTGGTGCTTCTCGGCGAACTCGATCAGGCGCGTGCGGCTGGTCAAATCCCATTCGCGCCAGGGCGCAATCACCTTGATGTCGGGGGCAAGCGCATAATAGCTCAATTCGAAGCGCACCTGATCGTTGCCCTTACCGGTCGCGCCATGGCTCACCGCATCGGCACCGACCTGTTTGGCAATCTCGATCTGGCGCTTGGCGATCAGCGGCCGCGCAATCGAGGTGCCGAGCAGGTAGAGCCCCTCATAAAGCGCATTGGCGCGCATCATCGGGAAGACATAATCCGCCACGAATTCCTCGCGCAGATCGTCGATGAAGATATGCTCGGGGCGGACGCCCGCCATCTCCGCCTTCTTGCGCGCGGGCTCCAATTCCTCGCCCTGGCCCAGGTCAGCGGTGAAGGTCACCACCTCGCAATTATAGGTCTGCTGCAGCCATTTCAGGATCACGCTGGTGTCGAGCCCGCCCGAATAGGCAAGGACGACTCGGTTGATGTTTTCGGACATGATGGCTCCACAGGCGAATCGAGAAGGCGGCGCTGCTTATGGCCGCAACGGTCGCGCCGCAAGCCGGGGGGAGAAAATGCCGGAGAACAAGACCCAGCCGACCGATGCGTCAGTCGCGGATTTCATCGCGGGGATCGAGGATGCCGGTCGTCGCGCCGATGCCGAAACACTGGTCGCGATCATGGCGCGCGCGTCGGGCGAGGCGCCGTTCATGTATGGCAGCGCGATCATCGGCTTCGGCTTGCAGGAGTATCGCTATGCGAGCGGCCGTGGCGGCACCATGCCCAAAATCAGCTTCTCGCCGCGCAAGGCGCAGACGGTGATCTATGGCCTCGGCCGCTTCGTCCGCTGCGGGCGCGTGGCGGCGCTTGGCAAGGTCACCACCGGCAAGGCCTGTGTTTATGTGAAGCGGCTGAGCGACGTCGATCTCGCGACGCTCGAATCATTCCTGACCGAGGCCGCGCACAACCCCTCACCCGCGTAGCCGCCGCTCACCCTCCGCCATATAATCGCGCGTGATCGGCAGGGCGTGGCGGTTGCGGGCGAACTGCAACTGGTAATTGACGAGGCCGCCATAGCGGAACGCGCACAGCGCACCCGCCAGGTAAAATTGCCACATCCGGAAGAACCGCTCGTCATAGAGCGCGACGATCGCCTCGCGCGCGGCGGTGGTGCGGTCGTACCAGTGCTGGAGGGTATAGGCGTAATGCAGCCGCAGCACCTCGACATCGGTCAGGTACATCCGCAACCCCTCATTGGCGCGGACGATCTCTGACAGCGCGGGGTTATAGCCGCCCGGAAAAATATATTTGACCGTCCATTTGTCGGTCACCCCCGGTGGTCCGGCACGGCCGATGGTGTGGAGCAGCATCACGCCATCAGGCGTCAGCAGATCGCGGCATTGGCGCATGAAGGCGCGGTAATGCTTCGGCCCGACATGCTCGAACATGCCGACCGAAACGATGCGATCAAACTGCCCCGTCACGTCACGATAATCGATCAGCTCGAAACGCACCTTGTCGGCGACGCCCGCCGCCGCCGCACGCGCGCGCGCGACCTTGAGCTGCTCTTCCGATAGCGTCACGCCGAGCACCTCGGCGCCGAGCTTGCGGTTCAGATAAAGCGCCATGCCGCCCCAGCCGCAGCCAATGTCGAGCACGCGCATGCCCGGCTCGATCGCGAGTTTGGCGGCGATATGAGCGAGCTTGTCGGCCTGCGCCTGCTCCAGGCTGTTGGCGGGATCGGTGAAATAGGCGCAGCTATATTGGCGGTCGGCATCGAGGAAGAGGTCATAGAGCCGGTCGGACAGGTCATAATGATGCGCGACGTTGCGCCTGGCCGCGCGCGCCATGTTGATGCGGCCCAGGCGATGCGCGACGGCTTCTGCCGCGCGGACCAGGGGCGCGGCGCGCAGGCCGTTGGCGCCGTCTTCCCAGCGATCATTGGCGGTAAGCAACGTGACGAGCGCGAGCACATCGCCCGCTTCGACGACCAACCGCCCGTCCATATAGGCCTCGCCGGCGCCGAGCCCGGGGTCGCGCAAGATGGCGCCGTCCACACCCGAATCGGTGAAGCGGATGGTGACGTCAGGGAAGTCGGGATCGGCGGTGCCGAAGATCCGCCGCGATCCATCGGCGCGGATGAGCGTTAGCGTCCCGCGCCTCACCCGTGCGGCGAGAAATCGATCAATCAGGCTCATTTCGGCTAAATAACGCTTTGACTGGTCATGCGATCCGGATGGTAGCCTCTGGAATCACCCTCACCCTTCCGCGCCTTTGGCGCTCCCTCCCTCTCCCGTCGGGAGAGGGAAGGGGCCCATCGCGCTAGCGATGGGAAGGGTGAGGGCGACATCCCAAGCAGCCAGCGCGCTTAAATCCCGGCATATTGGTCGTAATCGACATGGTCCTCCCAATAGCCGCCATGCCCGCCATAATGACCCTCCAGCCGGTCGGTCGCCTCGATCCGCATGACATATTTGGCCTGCTTATAGCCCAGATGCCGCTCGGCGCGCAGGCGGATGGGGGCGCCATGCCCCACCGTCAGCGGCTTGTCGTTCATCGCCCAGGCAAGGATCGTCTGCGGGTGGAACGCGTCGAACATGTCGA
>CANJKQ010000309.1 GCA_947474905.1 Pseudomonadota bacterium
GCAAAGGTCGCGCGCTTTTCCTTGACGATCTGCCATGGCGGCATCGCCTCGGCGACGGGCAGGGTCGCGCGGATATCGGCCCAGATGCGGCGGGCGAGATCGTCGCGGTCCTGATCGATCACATCGTCAGCCCCGCTGATCGTGATCGAGATCCGGTCGCCATGGCACACCACCCATTGCGCGGTGGCGCCGATCAACGCGGTGATCGGTGGCGCGCCGGCGGGCGGATCGACGGCATAATGGACGTTGAGGATCGAGCAGAACTCGGTCGGCACGGTAAGACCGGGGACCAGATCGGCCGCGACCCAGGGCGGCACGGCCAGCACGACCGCCTCGCCCGGCGCCACCGCTTCCCAGCCATCGCCATAGTCGATGCCGGTCACGTAATCGCCCTCGAAGCGCAGCGCGCGGGCACGGCACGTGAAATGCGGATCGGTGCCACGCAGGCGCAGCCAGGCAAGCGCCGGATCGATGAACACCGCGTCGAGCGTCGGCATCGCCACCATCGTCCGGCAGGCGCGGCCGCCGCGCGCAAAGGATTCGCGCAGGAATCGCCCGGCCAGCCAGGCCGAGCCGGTTGCGGGCGGGCAATTGAGCACGGCCAGCATCATCGGATCGACAACGCGATCCCAGAACAGCCCGCGCGTCGCCATCACATCGCCGATCGTCGTCGGCCCACGCCGCGCCAGCGCGAGCCGGGCGAGCGCGAGATGCTGGCTGAGCGTCGTGCCCGGGGTGCGGCGACGCGGGTCAAATACCCACCAGGGCAGCGGCGAATCATTGACGCGCAATGTCCACCGCTCGCCGCTGCCGATATCGTGGAACGCGAAATCGGCATGCGCCGGCCCCTCCAGCCGGTCGGCCGTGCCCACCGTCGCCAGGAAGCGGTTGACCGCCTGATTGCCCGAAAAGACGAAGTGGTTGCCATTGTCGATCATGCGATCGATCGTCGTATCGTGATAGCTGCGGCACCGCCCGCCGGCGCGGCGTGCGCTGTCGGACAGGCGCACCCGGGCGCCGCTACGGGCAAGCTCCATGGCGGCGGAAAGCCCCGCCAGCCCCGCGCCAATCACATGCGCCTTCACTTAAAGACCCACAACCTCACGGCGGTCAGGATCAGCGCCGCCTTGTTGACCTTGATCCGCGTGCGCGGCGGCGCCCAGCCTTGCGCCTCCATCCGCTTCAGGATCGGCGCATAGACCGCCGCCATCAGCCGCGGCGCGATAAGATGCCCCTTGGGCCGCCGCGCCAGGATGGCGTGCGCTTCGTCAAAATGCGTCTTGGCGCGCGCCGCGAGTTGGCGCGCGGCAACGTCGACGCGCTCATCCTGCGTTACCTGCAAGGGCGTGCCCAGCGCGATGCCCGCATCCTCAAGAAACTCGCGCGCCAGATAGACGCGGCCAATCTCTGCATCCTCATCGATATCGCGCAGGATATTGGTGAATTGCAACGCGCGGCCGAGATGATGCGCCAGCGGGATGCCGTCGTCCGGCGTCATCCCGAAAATCCGCACCGACAGCCGCCCCACCGCCGAGGCGACACGATCGCAATAGAGGTCGAGCGTGGCGAAATCCGGCCAGCGTATATCCTGCTCGACATCCATGGCCATGCCGTCGATCACGGCGTGGAAATCGGCGCGGTCGAGCCCGAATTGCTCAACCGCGCGCGCGACCAGGCTGGCCTGGCCCGGCGGGCGGCCTTCATACAGCGCGTCGATATCGTGGCGCCACAAGTCGAGGTCCGCCTGGCGCGTCGAGGGATCGCGGCCCTGATCATCGGCGATGTCGTCAACCAGCCGGCAAAAACCGTAAATCGCATACATCGCCTCGCGCTCGGCCTGGGGCAGCACGCGCATGCCGGCATAGAAGCTCGAGCCCGAGACCTTGGCCTGCAGGGCAGCGGGAGTCGTTTCGGGGTTCATCGCGTCAACATCCGTGTGAGGCCCGCGCCGCCCGCGATCAACAGCGTTTCCAGCTTGCTGTGGTGGACGCGCTGGCTGAGCGGATCGCGCGTCAACAGCTTGCCACACAGGCTTTCGGCAAGCCGCTGGATCACCGCCACTTCCACCGCCAGCCGCCGGTCATGGATGCAGCCGGCGAAACAGGCCGATTTGGCGAGCAGCCCCTGCGTCATGCGGGCAAGATCGACAATCACGCCGCGCAGCGCCGGCGGCGCGCGATCAAGCCCCAAATCCTCGATATGTGCGCCTGCCGCCGCCAGCATGTCGGTCGGGATATAGACGCGATCGATGGTGCGGTAATCCTTGCCGCAATCCTGCAAGTGATTGATCACCTGAAGTGCGGCGCACAGCGCGTCATTGGCGGGCCACAGGTCACGCGATTCGCCATGCACGTCGAGCACGTACCGCCCGACCGGCATCGCCGAGACGCGGCAATAATCGATGAGCGCGTCCCAGCTCGCATAGCGGCTGACGGTGCAGTCACGCTCAAACGCGGTCAGCAGGTCCAGGCCATGCTGCGGCGTCAGCTGGCGGTCGGCGCAGACGCGGCGCAGCGCCAGCGCGTCGGGGTTGGCGTCGCTCTCCCCGTTCAACGTCGCGCGCATCGCCGCGAGCAGCGCCAGCTTTTCATCGGCACTTGCCGAGGCATTGTCCGCCACGTCATCGGCGGCGCGGGCAAAGCGGTAGAACGCCATGATCGGCGCGCGATATTGCGGCTTCAAAATCCACGAGGCGACGGGGAAATTCTCGTCCTCATGCCCTTTGCCCGAGGCAAGCGCGGCGGCATTGGCGGGTGCTGCGGCGGCGGTCATGCGCCCAGCTCCGCCTGCGCGCGGCCTTTCCACATGCCGCCCTTGCCCTGCCAATGCGCGCGCGCCGAGGCAAAGGTGCACCAGCCATAATAGCCGGCAATGGCGGGCAACGCCGCGCCCCAAAACGGCGAACGGCGATAAAAGCGCAGCATCGGTTGAAAGGTGATCGCCATAATGAGCCAGGCCAGTGCTCCCTCGATGCGCGCATAGCCGTTCCCAAACAGGGCAAGCAAGGGCGGGGCGAGATAGGTGAGCGCCAGCCCCGCCAGC
>CANJKQ010000310.1 GCA_947474905.1 Pseudomonadota bacterium
GAACCGGCGATGACGTGGCGATGACCGACGCCTTTCCGCAGCAGCGCGTGGCGCTTCCCACCGGGGTCGAGCTGAATGTCGTGGTGGCGGGTGACCCCGCCAATCCGCCGATCATCCTGCTCCACGGCTTTCCCGAATCGCACCGCACCTGGCGCAACCAGATCCCGGTGCTGGCCGAACGCTTTTTCGTGCTTGCGCCCGATCAACGCGGCTATGCCAAATCGTCAAAGCCCGTGGGCGTCGACCAGTACCAGGCCAGCGCGATTATCGCCGACGTTATCGCGCTCGCTGATCATTTCGGCATTGGCCGTTTCACGCTGATCGGGCATGATTGGGGCGGTGCGGTTGCCTGGGGCACGGCGATCACGCGCGCCGAACGGGTTGAACGGTTGATCATCATCAACGCGCCCCACCCCTATATTTTCCAGGCGACGATGTTTGACGATCCCGACCAGCGCCGGGCGAGCCAATATATCCGCGCCTTTCGCAATCCCGGGCTTGAGGCGCACATCGATCGGGTGGGGGTGGAGGCGTATTTCGATACCCTGTTCGTCGGCCATGCCGACCAGAGCAAATTCGGCCCCGAAAAGCCCGTCTATGTGGCGCAATGGCGCGAGCCCGGCGCGCTGACCGCGATGTTCAACTGGTATCGCGCCAGCCAGATCATCGTCCCTGCCATTGACGAACCGCTGCCCGAGCGCCCCGCCTTTCTGAGCCAGCCCTTTCCGCCGATGCAAATGCCTGTGCTCGTTATCTGGGGGCTGGCCGACACCGCGCTCAAGCCCAGCCAGCTTGAGGGGCTTGGTCGGTTTGTCCCCGACCTTACGCTCGTCACCGTCGATGCCGGGCATTTCGTGCCATGGGAAGCGCCCGAGGCGGTGAATGAGGCAATGCTTGGCTGGCTTGGCTAGGCCGATCCTCCGCCGATAAGCGCGGGCGGCGCGCATCGGGCTGGCCTTATCGCCTCCCCGCCCGGGCAGCAGCGGAAAATGGTGCCCAGGGGCGGGATCGAACCACCGACACTGCGATTTTCAGTCGCATGCTCTACCAACTGAGCTACCTGGGCATTGCCGGGCGAACCGGGCAAGAGGCGGCCTCTTAGTCGTGGTTTTCACCGCTGTCCAGCCCGTCTGCTGCATCCTCGGCATCGGCGCGAACCGGCACGCGATACGCCTCGCCCAGCCAGCGGAGCAAGTCGCGATCGCGGCATCCCTGG
This sequence comes from Pseudomonadota bacterium, assembly GCA_947474905.1. The sequence goes on from CANJKQ010000310.1 coordinate 1,217, forward strand.
CTGCAGAAGGGGCGCAATTGGGGCGCGGCGGGGGCGTCGCAAATCGGGCAATGGGCTTCGCGCGGCATAAACTCTATCGGGCGTTGTTGGCGCGCCCGATATCGGTGATCGGCGCGGCATTTCCAGTACGGCGGGCAAGCTCTGCCACCAGATCGGGGCGCTCGACATTGAGCCAGCGCGCCACCGGCAGGGGGGCAGGGCGGATCGAGGGGCCAGGGGGTGGCTCGCGCTCCCACTGGCGGAGCAGCGCGCGCGCCGCTGCGCCGGGGCCGAGCAGCAATTCGGGCAGCGAAGGCCGGGGCCGGGGGCGGATGAGCTGGAGAAAGCCAAAGCCGTTCACCGCGGTCCGCTCAAACGGGCCGCCATCCGCCAGCGCGGCGTCGAGCGCCGCCGCCACCGCGTGCCGCGCGGCCTTGCTGCCCAGCGTCGGGAAATCGATGCCGATCGACCCGCCAATCCCGAGCCGGATCACCGCCGCCCCCACCGCGCGCGCCGCCGCCACGGCGAGCGCCTCGGTCTCGCCATCGCCATCGACGTCGAATAGCGCCATTGCCGGGGTGATGGACAGCCGCAGCACCCCGCCCGGAAAGGCGATGTCGCCGCTCATCGCCTCGTCAAGCACTTCGGACCAGCCCGCCGCCTCGAACAGGTCCGGTTGATGCGCGGCGACGGCGCGCGTCGGCAGGCCGCTTGCCTCAACCCGCTCGATCAGCGTCGGCCCTGGCCTCGCCACAGCGCCTTCGACCGCGGCCGTGACGCGCGGCAATTTGCGACGTGGGCCTTCGGGCATCGCCATCCGCACCACCTCCACCATCAGCCGCGCGCCCAGCGTCAGGCCTGGCGGCACGCGATCGAGCATCGCCTCGCCCTGGCCGTCGGCCAGCGTCACGCGGGGGTGGCGGCCGATTTCTGCCAGCACCGCCGCCATCACCGTGCCGAGGCGCGGCCCGGCATCGTCAGGCTCGATCCGCGCCTTGATGATCCGCCCGTCGCAAACCAGCGCCGCGCGCTGCTCGCCAATGCCGTCTTCGACCAGCCACAAGCCGCTCACAACAGCCCCGCCGCCACCAACAGCGCCCGGGTTTCATATAGCGGCAGGCCGACCACGCCCGAATGGCTGCCGGCGAGGAAGCGGACAAACGCCTCGGCCCGGCCCTGAATGGCATAGCCGCCTGCCTTGCCCATGCCTTCCCCGCTTAGCACATAGCCGTCAATTTCGGCAGCGCTCAGCGGCTTGAAGGTGACGATGGTGTCCGACACGCGCGCCCGTTCGGTGCCGGCGCCGTCGATCACGCACACCGCCGACCAGACATGGTGGCGCCGCCCCGACAGCAGGCCCAGCATGCCGCGCAGATCAGCCTCGTCGGCGGGCTTGCCCAGAATGCGGCGGCCGACCGCGACGCTGGTGTCGCCCGCCAGCACGATCTCGCCCGGTGCCCGCTCGACCGCCCGCGCCTTGGCCCGTGCCAGCCGCTCAACATAGCGGCGGGGCAGTTCGCCGGGCAGCGGCGTTTCGTCGATATCGGGGCTGGCCAGCCGCACAGGCTCAATGCCCAGCCGGGCCAGCAGCTCGCGCCGACGGGGCGAGGTGGAGGCAAGCACGAGCGCGCGGCCCCGGGGTGCCGCCGCGTCGGCCAAGATCAGAAGCCCGGCGGCCCGCTGCGGCCGGGCATGAAGCGATAGGTGATGCGGCCCTTGGTCAAGTCATAGGGAGTCAGTTCGACGAGCACTTCGTCGCCCACCAGCACGCGGATGCGGTTTTTGCGCATCTTGCCGGCGGTGTGGCCCAGAATCTCATGGTCGTTTTCCAGGCGGACGCGGAACA
>CANJKQ010000311.1 GCA_947474905.1 Pseudomonadota bacterium
ATGGATATCCGCGCCGCAGAAATCTCCAAGGTCATCAAGGACCAGATCGCCAATTTCGGCACCGAGGCCGAAGTCTCCGAAACCGGCCAGGTGCTGTCGGTCGGTGACGGTATTGCGCGAATCTATGGCCTCGACAATGTCCAGGCCGGCGAGATGGTCGAATTCGCCAATGGCGTGCAGGGCATGGCGCTCAACCTGGAAGCCGACAATGTCGGCGTCGTGATTTTTGGCTCGGACGCCGAGATCAAGGAAGGCGATGTCGTCAAGCGCACCAAGACGATCGTCGACGTGCCGGTTGGCAAGGGCCTGCTCGGCCGCGTCGTCGACGGTCTCGGCAACCCGATTGACGGCAAGGGCCCGATCGTCGCGACCGAGCGCCGCCGCGTCGAAGTGAAAGCGCCGGGCATCATCCCGCGTAAGTCGGTGCACGAGCCGGTGCAGACCGGCCTCAAGGCGCTCGACGCGCTCGTCCCCGTCGGCCGTGGTCAGCGCGAGCTCATCATCGGCGACCGCCAGACCGGCAAGACCGCCGTCGCGATCGATACCTTCATCAACCAGAAGGAAGCGAACAAGGGTTCGGACGAGTCGAAGAAGCTTTATTGCATCTATGTCGCGGTCGGCCAGAAGCGCTCGACCGTCGCGCAGATCGTCCGCATGCTCGAGGAAAATGGCGCGATGGAATATTCCATCGTCGTCGCCGCGACCGCGTCGGAGCCGGCGCCGCTGCAGTTCCTCGCGCCCTATACCGGCTGCGCGATGGGCGAGTTCTTCCGCGACAATGGCATGCACGCCGTCATCGTTTACGACGATTTGTCGAAGCAGGCGGTTGCCTATCGCCAGATGTCGCTGCTGCTCCGCCGCCCGCCGGGCCGCGAAGCCTATCCCGGCGACGTCTTCTATCTGCACAGCCGCCTGCTTGAGCGCGCGGCCAAGATGAATGACGATAATGGCAATGGGTCGCTGACCGCGCTGCCGATCATCGAGACGCAGGCGGGCGACGTGTCGGCCTATATTCCGACCAACGTGATTTCGATCACCGACGGCCAGATCTTCCTCGAGACCGACCTGTTTTTCGCCGGCATCCGCCCCGCGATCAACGTCGGCCTGTCGGTGTCGCGCGTCGGATCGTCGGCGCAGACCAAGGCGATGAAGAAGGTTGCAGGCTCGATCAAGCTCGAGCTGGCGCAATATCGCGAAATGGCGGCGTTCGCGCAGTTCGGGTCGGACCTTGATGCCTCCACCCAGCGCCTGCTCAATCGCGGCGCGCGGCTGACCGAGCTCTTGAAGCAGGCGCAGTTCAACCCGATGCCGTTTGAAGAGCAGGTGGTCTCAATCTTCGCGGGCACCAATGGCTTTATCGACACGGTGCCGGTGCCGGCGGTGACCCGCTATGAAGCGGAAATGCTGGGCTATATCCGCAGCCATCACGCCAACCTGCTCGCCGACATCCGCGACAAGCGCGATTTCACCGACGAGACCAAGGCGAAGCTGAAGGACGCGCTGGCGGATTTCGGCAAGGTGTTTGCGTAACCCAAGGAATAACCGCCCCGTTCGCGCTGAGCTTGTCGAAGCGCTGCACTTCTTCCTCTAGCGGGACGAAGAAAGAAGAACGGGGCTTCGACAAGCTCAGCCCGAACGGGCTTGGTTGGAACAGATATGGCGAGCCTTAAGGCCCTGAAACTGCGCATCGGCTCGGTGAAGTCGACGCAGAAGATCACCAAGGCGATGAAGACCGTCGCCGCTGCCAAGCTGCGCCGCGCGACTGAAGCGGCGGTGGCCGCGCGCCCCTATGCCGAGCGGCTGGAAGGCGTGATGGCGCGGCTGGCGGCAAAAGTCGCGGTCGGCCCGTCGAGCCCCAAGCTGCTAGTCGGCGCGGGCAAGGACCAGATGCACCTGCTCGTCGTCGCGACGGCGGATCGCGGCCTGGCTGGCGGCTTCAACACCAACATCGTCCGCCTCGCTCGCCGCACGGCGGATGAGCTGATCGCGCAGGGCAAGCAGGTCCGCTTTTACGTGATTGGTCGCAAGGCGCGGGTGTTGAGCCGTTTCTACCCCGGCCTGATCCACGCCGATCGCGACATGGGCAACGTCAAAAACCCCAATTTCGCCATCGCGCATGAGATTACCGCTGATCTGATCGCGCGCTATCAGGCGGGCGAGTTCGACGTCGCGCACCTGTTCTACTCGACCTTCCGCTCGGCGCTGGTGCAGGAGCCTTCGGTCCAGCAGATCATCCCGGTGCCGCTCCACGCCGCGCCCACCGCCGATACCGGGGCCGGATCGGCGATGGAATATGAGCCCGATGAGGAAGCGATCCTGGAAGCGCTGCTGCCGCGCAACATCGCGATCCAGCTTTATCGTGCGCTGCTTGAAAACAACGCCGGCTTCTTCGGCGCGCAGATGACCGCGATGGACAATGCGACGCGCAACGCCGGTGACATGATCAAGCGGCTCAGCATCCAGTATAACCGCGCCCGCCAGGCCGCGATCACCACCGAACTTGTTGAGATTATTTCAGGCGCGGAAGCGCTTTAGTTTCTTGGCCGTCACCCCAGCGCAAGCTGGGGTCGCTGGCCGCATAAGACCCCAGCTTTCGCTGGGGTGACGGATTGAGAAAGAAGGTAGGACCAATGGCAACCGAAGCCCCGACCGCAGAAAAGCCCGCTCGCAAGCCGCGCGCGACAAAGCCCAAGGCCGATGCGCCCGCGCCCGCCGCGACCGTATCGGGCAGCAACAATGTCGGCCGCATCGCGCAGGTGATCGGCGCGGTGGTCGACGTCGCGTTCGACACCCATCTGCCCGCCATTCTGTCGGCGCTCGAGACCGACAATAACGGCAACCGGCTGGTGCTCGAAGTGGCGCAGCATCTCGGCGAAAACACCGTTCGCACCATCGCGATGGACTCGACCGAGGGCCTGACGCGCGGCCAGACCGTTACCGACACGGGCAGCCAGATCCAGGTGCCGGTCGGTCCCAAGACGCTTGGCCGCATTCTGAACGTCGTCGGCGAGCCGATCGATGAGCGCGGCCCGGTCGGCACC
>CANJKQ010000312.1 GCA_947474905.1 Pseudomonadota bacterium
GGGGACATCACAGTCCCCCCTCCACCCCTCGCTTCGCGAGCGGTTCCCCTCCCCGTAAACGGGGAGGATTTTTAGACCCGCCATGCCAAAAACCTTTCGAGCAGCGCCAACCCATAACGCTGGCTCTTTTCCGGGTGAAACTGCACCCCCAGCATGTTGTTGCGGCCAATCGCCGCGACAATCGGTCCGCCATGCGCGGTCGTCGCCAGCACCGCATCGCCCGAAAAGGCATAGCTGTGGAGGAAATAGGCTTCGCCCGGCGCGATCAGCGGGTGCGGTGCGTCGGGCACGACATCGTTCCAGCCCATATGCGGGACTTTGATCCGGGGATCGGCAGGTTCGATCAGCCGCACATCGCCCTCAATCCAGCCCAGGCCGGCATGGGTGCCGAATTCATGGCCCGCATTCGCCATCAGCTGCATGCCGACGCAAATGCCGAGGAACGGCACGCCCGCGCCCATCACCCGCACATTGAGCGCCTCGACCATGCCCGGCAGCGCCCGCAGCGCTGCCGCGCACGCGCCGAACGCGCCGACGCCGGGCAGGACGATGCGATCCGCCGCCAGCACCACACGCGGATCGGCGGTAACCGCGACATCGCTTGCGCCCGCCGCTTTCAGCGCATTGGCGACCGAATGGAGATTGCCCGCGCCGTAATCGATCAGGGCGAGGGTCACGCGTTGATATCCGTCACCCCAGCGAAAGCTGGGGTCGCTTGCTGAAGGGAGGAGTCGAACGCCAGCGGCCCCAGCTTTCGCTGGGGCGACGTTTTGGAGGCGCTCACAACACCCCCTTGGTCGATGGGATCGCGCCGCCCTTGCGTGGATCGATCTCGACCGCGGTGCGTAAGGTGCGCGCCAACCCCTTGAACGCGCTTTCGATAATGTGGTGGTTGTTCTGGCCGTACAGCGTTTCGACATGGAGCGTCAGCCCGGCGGTCTGGGCGAAGCTGTGAAACCAGTGTTCGAACAGCTCGGTATCCATCTCCCCCAGCCGGGGCTGCGAAAAAGGGACTTTCCACACCAGCCAGGGCCGCCCGGAAATATCCAGCGCCACCCGGGTCAGCGTTTCGTCCATCGGGGAAAGCGCGTCGCCGTAACGGCGGATGCCCGCCTTGTCGCCCAGCGCCTTCGCCACCGCCTCGCCCAGCGCCAGCGCGGTATCCTCAACCGTGTGGTGCTGGTCGACATGCAGGTCGCCGACGGTCTTCACGGCCATGTCGATCAGCGAATGGCGCGACAGCTGCTCGATCATATGGTCGAGAAAGCCGATGCCCGTCGAAACCTCGTACCGGCCCGTACCATCCAGCTCGACGGTGACGTCGATCGAGGTCTCCTTGGTCTGGCGGGCAATCGTCGCGCTGCGCATGGCGATCCCCATAACGGCTTTGGGCGTCCGCGCAATCTTGACCGGTCGGATAAGCACGCTACCCAAGGCGTATGACTGGCGAACTGCCCGACAGCCTGATTCCCTATGACGAGATCGTGCAGGAAGCGCTGCGCGCCGTCGTCGGCCGCGTGCTGGGCTCGGTCGCCGACAATGGCGATCTGCCGGGCGAGCACCATTTTTACATCACCTTCAAGACCCAGGCGCCGGGCGTCGACGTGCCGCGCCACCTGATCGAGCGCTTCCCTGACGAAATGACGATCGTGCTGCAGAACCGCTTCTGGGATCTGGCGGTGGATGACGAGAAATTTTCGGTGGGATTGAGCTTCAACCAGGTCGCATCGAAGCTCGTCATTCCCTATTCGGCGATCACCGGCTTTCAGGACCCGGCGGTGCATTTCGAGCTGCGCTTCCAGGCGCTCGACGTGCCCGAGGAAGCCGAGCATGACGAGGCAGAGAATGACGCCGCTCGCGATGGTAGCGGCGATGGCTCGAACGTCGTTTCGGTCGACTTCAAGCGGAAAAAGTAACGCAGGTGGGCGCATCGCCAGGCCCGGCGTCCCCGTTTCTTATTTGTGCAGATGCGGGTCGAGCCGCCGCTTTTTATCGAGATTATCTGGGCTTCGAGATACGCTTTGCGCCTGGCGACGCCCCGTTTTTCGCGATTGTTGGGAAAGATTCGGCGCAGCTCTTCCTGAAATCGGAAGAGGGCGTCACACCACAACCCAATCGCCTGCGTGGTGCAACCTTGCGCTGGGACGCTTTCATTTACGCGGCCGATCCGGATGCCTTGGCCGATGACGTTGCGGCCCGTGGGGTCACCTTCGCGGTGCCGTTGCAAACCACCCACGATGGACTGCGTGGGTTCGAGATCGATGATTTGGACGGATACCGCTTGTTCTTCGGGCGTCCCGCTTAATAGGCGAGCCGCCAGGGCGGTGTCGCGCGGAGTAAGATGATGACCGACACCCGCACCGAAACCGACAGCTTCGGCCCCATCGAGGTTCCCACTCGCGCCTATTGGGGTGCGCAGACGCAGCGATCGATCGAGAATTTCCCGTTCGGCGCGACCGAGCGGATGCCGATCGGCATCATCCACGCGCTCGCCATCGTGAAACAGGCGGCAGCGCGGGTGAACCGCGCGCATGGGCTGCCCGCCGACATCGCCGATGCGATCGATGCGGCGGCGGCGGAAGTCATCGCGGGGCAGCATGACGACCAGTTCCCGCTCGTCATCTGGCAGACGGGCAGCGGCACCCAGACCAACATGAACATCAACGAAGTGATCGCGGGCCGGGCCAACGAAATGCTTACGGGGAAGCGCGGCGGCAAGGCGCCGGTACACCCTAATGATCACGTCAATATGAGCCAGTCGTCGAACGACAGCTTCCCGACCGCGCTGCATATCGCGGCGAGCCTGGCGGTGACGCGCGACCTGTTTCCCGCGCTTGCCCGTTTGCACGACGCGCTCGATGCCAAGGCCAAGGCGTGGGCCGACATCGTCAAGATCGGCCGCACGCATTTGCAAGATGCGACGCCGATCACGCTGGGCCAGGAATTTTCGGTCTATGCCAATCAGGTCTATCGGGCGGGCCGGCGCATCGAGCCGGGGATCGTCAATGGCACCAACCGGCTGGCGCAGGGTGGCAC
>CANJKQ010000313.1 GCA_947474905.1 Pseudomonadota bacterium
TGTTGTGGCCTTTGAGCGTTTGCTTGAAGTAGATGTCATACTCCTTCTCCTCGGTGCCATAGCCGCGCGCCAGCCAGACCAGAAACACTGCCAGCATGACGAGCAGGATCAGCACGACACTGCCGACCAGGACTTGGTTTGATCGCGTTTCCATCAGTCCCCCGTTCTGGCGGTGTCGGCATCGAATGCCATGCGTTCATTGGTCGACGCCGCCGCCCTGCCGCGTGGCCCCCGGAAATATTCCCGGATCCACGGATGGTCCAGTGCAAGCAGCTCATCGATCGTGCCGACCGCGATGACGCGCTTGTCGGCGAGCACCGCGACGCGGTCGCAGATCGCATAGAGCGAGTCGAGATCGTGCGTGATGAGGAACACCGTCAGCCCCAGCGTGCGCTGAAGCGACTTGGTGAGATCATCAAAGGCGGCGGCGCCGATGGGGTCGAGCCCGGCGGTCGGCTCGTCAAGGAACAGCAATTCGGGATCGAGCGCGAGCGCGCGCGCCAGGCCGGCGCGCTTGCGCATGCCGCCCGACAATTCGGCCGGGTATTTGGGCCCGGCATCGGCGGGCAGGCCCGTCATTACCACTTTGTACGCCGCGATCTCATCAAGCAGCTCGGTGCTGAGATGCGGGTAGAATTCGCGCAGCGGCACTTGCGTATTCTCGGCGACGGTCAGCGTTGAAAATAGCGCGCCGCCCTGGAACAGCACGCCCCAGCGCCGCCGCACGTCGAGCGCGTCGCCATCCGCCTTGCCGACGATTGATTCGCCAAACACGCTGATCTCACCCGCCACAGGCCGTTGCAGCCCGATAATCGAGCGCATCAGCACCGATTTGCCCGTGCCCGACCCGCCAACGACGCCCAATATTTCGCCGCGACGGACGTCGAGGTCGATGCCGTCATGGACGACCTGATCGCCAAACGCGTTGACCAGGCCGCGCACGCGGATGACGGTTTCGCCCGCCATCAGGTCCAGCCCAGCCAGGTGAAGAACACCGCGAAAAACGCGTCGAGCACGATCACCAGGAAAATCGCCTGCACCACCGCAGAAGTCGTGCGGCGGCCGACTTGTTCCGCATCCGCCTCGACCAGCATGCCCTGAAAGCACCCCGCCATCGCGATGATCGCGCCGAACACCGGCGCCTTGATCAGGCCGATCCACACATCGGTCACCGGGGTGACTTCGCGCAGCCGCTGGATGAACGTAACGGGCGGAATGTGCAGGTCCGCCCAGCAGAACAGCCCGCCACCGATCACCGCGACGATCGAGGCGAAAAAGCCCAACAGCGGCATCATCAGCACCGAGGCAAGCACGCGGGGCAGCACCAGCGCCTCGAGCGGCGAAACACCGATGGTGCGCATCGCGTCGATTTCCTCGGTCAGCTTCATCGTGCCGAGTTGCGCCGCGAACGCCGAGCCGGATCGGCCCGCCACCATGATCGCGGTCATCAGCACGCCCAGCTCGCGAAAGGTGATGCGGCCGACGAGGTTGATGGTGAATACCTCCGCGCCGAACTGGCGCAGCTGCACCGCGCCCTGCTGCGCGATGACGAGGCCGATCAGGAAGCTCATCAGCCCGATAATGCCGAGCGCCGTGACGCCCACCACCTCGAACCGCTGCACCGTCGCGTTGAAGCGGAACTTGCCGGGGTGGATCACCGTCACGTTGAACAGCGCGATGATGATCGCGCCGAAAAAGCCGAGCAGGCCGTAAAGCGTTTGCAGCGAAACGAGCGTCGCCAGCCCGATTTCGCCAAGCAGCCGGACGAACAGCCCCTCGGCATGCGGGCGCATCCGCACGGGCTGATCAGCCGCGCTTACCTGATTGAGCAAATGGCGGGCATCGGGGCTGAGCCCTGTCACCTCAACCGCGCGATCAGCGGCGAAGCGATGGATCAGCCACGCGCCGATCGTGTCGATCCCCTCAATCGCCGACAAATCGATGCGCGCGACGGGGCCGGGATAACCGCGCAGCGCGTCTGGAAAATCACCCAGCCGCGACAGGGTAAGCGTGCCCGTCACGCGCAGCGTTGCCGCGCCGGCGGCATCTTCGACCTGAAAAGCTGCGTCGCGGGCCATCGATCCGGGGTCTTAGGGGCAAAGAGGCTGGATCGGCAAGCCGATAGCGGCCAAGGAAGCAACGATGCAGCGCCTCGCCATCTATGACATGGACAAGACGATCACCCGGGCGCCGACCTGGACACGGTTTCTGGTCGCTTATGCGCGGGCCACAGCGCCGTGGCGGCTGGCGCTGCTGCCCGTCGCGGGGCTGGCGGCGTTGGGCTATGCGCTGGGCCTGATCGGGCGGGCGCGGCTAAAGGAAATGGCGCAGGGGCTGTTGATGGGGCCGCGCGCCGCACCGGCGGCGGTGGCGCCGGTGGCGGCGGCGTTCGCTGATCGGCTGATGGCGGATGGCATCTATCCGCAGGGCCTTGCCCGGATCGCGGCTGATCGGGCGGCGGGATATCGAGTGGTGCTCGCCACCGCCTCTTGCCGTTTTTATGTCGAGGCAATCGCCGCAGCGCTCGGCATCGCCGCCAGCGATGTGATCGCGACCGATAATCAGCGTGATGCGCGGGGCAATATCCTGCCCCGGCTGGCGGGCGACAATTGCTACGGCCCCGCCAAGCTGCCGATGATCAAGGCGTGGCTGGCCGGGCAGGGGATCGCGCGGAGTGAGGCGATGGTGCGATTTTACTCCGACCACGTCTCCGACGCGCCGACGCTGGAATGGGCGGATGAGGCCTATGCGGTCAACCCGCATGGCCCGCTGCGGGAAATGGCGCGGGAGCGGGGGTGGGCGGTTTTGGAGTGGGGTGAGGATGGCCAACTCCTCTTCCCTTGAGTGAACTCGTAAACGGCCGCTTTCGGGATAGGGACTTAACCACCAGCTAGGGGTGGGGAGCAGACATTCACTTTCACCGTCGCCCCGTGCTTGACACGGGGCTTGGCTTTTCTTCTGCCACCGCCGTCACGTGGTGCGGTGGTTCGGCGCGGGACCGGGACAAGGTTAGCCTAGCCCCGTGTCAA
>CANJKQ010000314.1 GCA_947474905.1 Pseudomonadota bacterium
CGCTCAAACACATAATTCATCAGCCCCGAAATCAGCAGCGTCGTCGGCACCGGATAATGTGGGGCATCGGCGGTGACGCCCGCCGGCAAATTCCAGGTAAAGCGCGCCGGGAAACCAGCATCGCCGGGATTTTGCCAATATCCGTGCCAGCCCGGCTGCGGCGTCACGTCATAGGCAATCGTCACATCCTGCCCGGCGGCCGGCGTCATCGTTTCGGCGACGAGCCGCACCATCAAATGGGGGCCGGGCGAATAGGGATCGGGCGCCTGTGCCAGCGCCGGCTGCGCAATCAGCGCCAGAATCGTCAACAGAATGAAACGTAGCGCGCGCATTGGCTTGGCTTGTCTTGTCCTTCTCGGGCCGTCAATACCGCGACGGTGATGCAAATGCCGCCGCCTAGGAGAATATCGATGAAGCTCTATGGTGCCCTATTCGCCACTGCGATGGCGCTGGTTACGCCGGTGGCGCTTGCCGGTCAGGCCGCCCCTGCCCCCGCGCCCGCGCCGATCGCTGCCCCCAAGGCGCCCGCCAAGCTGATCGTGGTGATCTCGGTCGATCAGTTTTCGGCCGATCTGTTCGCCGAATATCGCCGCCACTTCACCGGCGGCTTTGCCCGGCTGCTCAATGGTGCGGTGTTTCCGTCGGGCTATCAAAGCCATGCCGCGACCGAGACGTGCCCGGGCCATTCGACGATCCTGACCGGCTTTCGCCCGGCGCATACCGGCATCATCGCCAATAACTGGGTCGATCTGAAGACCGCGCGACAGGACAAGACGGTGTATTGCGCCGAGGATGAAGGCGTGCCCGGCTCGACTTCCGCAAGCTACACCGTCAGCGACACGCACTTGCTGGTGCCGACGCTGGGCGAGCGGATGAAGGCGGCCAATCCCGCCGCGCGCACCGTTTCGGTCGCGGGCAAGGATCGCGCGGCGGTGATGATGGGCGGCCATAAGGTGGATGAGCTGTGGTGGTGGGATGGCAAGCGCTTTGCAAGCTATGCCGGCCGCGCCGAGCCCGCCGTCGTCACGCGCGCCAACCAGGCGGTGGCGGCGCAAATCGCAACGGCGCAGGCGCCGCTCGACTTGCCCGATTTCTGCAAGCCCCACGACGTGGCGGTGGATGTCGGCGGCGGCAAGACCGTCGGCACCGGCCGCTTTGCCCGCGCCGCCGGCGACGCAAGAGCATTCCGCGCCTCGCCCGAGATTGACGGCGCGGTGTTCGCTCTCGCCGCCGGCCTTATCCAGGACATGAAGCTGGGCCAGGGCGGCACCACCGACATTATCGATATCGGCGCCTCGGCAACCGATTATGTCGGCCACACTTACGGCACCGAAGGCGCCGAAATGTGTCTGCAGCTGGCCGAACTCGACAAGTCGATGGGCGATTTCTTCACCGTGCTCGACCGGATGGGCGTCGATTACGAAGTCGTGCTGACCGCTGACCATGGCGGCCACGACATTCCGGAGCGCAACCGCCAGCGCGGCATTGCCGATGCCGCGCGCATCGACCCCGCTTTCACGACCAAAGCGGTGAGCGACGCCGTCGCCGCCAAGCTGCATTTGACCGGGCAGTTGCTTTATGGCGACTCGGGTTCGGGCGATATCTGGATCGACCCCAAGCTGCCCGCCAAGACGCGCGACGCGGTGTTGAAGGAAGCGCTGGCGATTTATCGCGCCCATCCGCAGGTGGCGTTCGCCTTCAGCCGCGCCGAAATCGACGCGGCCCCCTGGCCGACGCTGCCGCCGCCGCTGTGGCTGCCGGTGCAGCGCGCCAAGGCGAGCTATTATGCGCCGCGATCGGGCGATATCGTCGTGGCGCTCAAGCCCAAGATCACGCCGATCGCGGACCCGACCAAGGGCTATGTCGCGACGCATGGCAGCTTCTGGGACTATGATCGCCGCGTGCCGATCCTGTTCTGGCGCAAGGGCATGGCGGGCTTTGAAGAGCCGTTGCCGATCGAAACGGTCGACATCATGCCGACACTGGCGGCGTCGATCGGGTTGCCGCTGGCCGCGCCGCTGCCCGATGGCAAATGCCGGGATATCGGGTTGTCGGGCGGGGTGTGCGGGGCGAAGTAAGTCGCTGAAAATTCCTCTCCCGTTTACGGGAGTTCGAAGTAAACAGTGCCCCGCACTGTTTAGGCCATGCCGGGGGCATGGCCGACCTCGAACTGATAGCGCAGCTTAGCGCGCCAGCGCTTAGCGGAACTTGGTGAGGGTGGACGCGTCGGATGGCGCAGGATTTAACCCCTCACCCAGCTCCGACTAAGCCTTTGCTTTTCGCAAAGACTAAGTCTGCGCAACCCTCTCCCCTGAAAGGGGCGAGGGTTTTAGCCCTCACCCCATGGTCGGGATGACGAACGCATTGCCCTGGTCGGGCGCGCCGTCGGGCCAGCGCTGGGTGATCGTCTTGATCTTGGTCCAGAAGCGCACGCCTTCGGGGCCGTGCTGGTTGATGTCGCCAAAGGCTGAGCGCTTCCACCCGCCAAAGCTGTGATAGGCGACCGGCACTGGGATCGGCACGTTGATGCCGACCATGCCGACCTGCACCCGCGCAGCAAATTCGCGCGCGGCATGGCCATTGCGGGTGAAGATGGCGACGCCATTGCCATATTGATGCTCACTCGGCAGGCGCAGCGCGGTTTCGAAATCGAGCGCGCGGACGATCTGGAGGACCGGGCCGAAGATTTCCTCCTTATAGCTCTGCATCTTGGGCGTGACGCGATCGAACAGCGACGGGCCGACGAAGAAGCCTTGCTCATGCCCCTGCAGCGTGAAGCCGCGCCCGTCGATCACCAGCTCGGCGCCTTCGTCGACGCCGGTCTGGATCCAATGCTCGATCTTGGCCTTGTGCGCGGCGGTGACGACGGGGCCGTAATGCGCTTCGGCATCGGTTGAGACGCCGACGCGCAGGGCATGGATGGCGGGGATCAGCTTGTCGCGCAGCGCATCCGCCGTCTTGTCGCCGACCGGCACCACCACCGGCAGCGCCATGCAGCGCTCGCCCGCCGAGCCGAACGC
>CANJKQ010000315.1 GCA_947474905.1 Pseudomonadota bacterium
ATACCGGCGGCCAGCATTTCCCGATCGGGCTGGGCGCGCAAATCTATTATGCCGAGGGGCTGGACAAGCTCGCCGCCAATCTTGAGGAAACCCGCCCGACCATCATGGTCGTCGTGCCACGCCTGTTTGAGGTGTTGCGCACCCGCATCTCCAAGGCGATCGAGAAGCAGGGCAAGGTTTCATCCCTGCTGCTTGATACAGCCGTGTCGATCGGCGGACGCGCGGCGGCGGGCAAGCGCGGGATGCTCGATGCGCCGCTCAACCTGTTCCTCAAGAACACGCTGCGCCCGCGCGTCGCCAAGCGCTTTGGCGGGCGGATCAAGGCGATGGTGTCGGGCGGCGCGCCGCTCAACCCCGAAATCGGCGTCTTTTTCCAAAGCCTCGGCCTCACCTTCCTGCAAGGCTATGGCCAGACCGAAGCAGCGCCGGTCATCTCGTGCAATCGCCCCTCGGTCGGCCTTAAAATGGATACGGTCGGCCCGCCGCTCGCCAACACCGAAGTGCGCATTGCCGACGATGGCGAAATCCTGGTGCGCGGCGAGCTTGTGATGCACGGCTATTGGCGCAACGAGGCGGAGACGCGCCGCGTGCTGAAGGATGGCTGGCTCCACACCGGCGATATCGGCGAAATCGACGCCAAGGGCCGCATCAAGATCACCGACCGCAAGAAAGACCTGATCATCAACGACAAGGGCGATAATGTCGCCCCGCAAAAGGTGGAGGGTATGCTGACGCTGCAGCCCGAAATCATGCAGGCGATGATCTATGGGGACCGCAAGCCGCATATGGTCGCGGTGCTGGTGCCCGATCCTGAATGGACCGCCGAATGGTGTGCGCGCACCGGCGACCGCTGCGATTTTGCCCGCCTCATCGAAAACCCCGATTACCGCGCCGCGCTCACGGCCGCGGTCGAGCGGGTGAACAAGGATTTGTCGGTGATCGAGCGCATCCGCCGCTTCATCGTCGCCGATGAACCCTTCACCATCGAAAACGAACAGCTGACGCCCAGCCTGAAAATCCGGCGCCATGTGCTGAAGCAGGTTTATGGCGAGCGGCTGGAGGGGTTGTACCGGGGGTGAAATGCCATGAGCAATTGGCAGCGGATGGTTGTGCGAACGTTGCTGATAATGTTTGTCGTACTACCGTTTATTTCCTTGGTTTTGTGGGATAGCTATCTGTTCAGCACGAGTTACATCGGCCCTGCGACAGGACCCGTGATTTGCGGTCGAACCATCGGCTTTTATCATTGCGTTCACGTAACCCAGCAGGCCGCTGACACCCATATTTGGTTACTTAGATACTTGGCCGCTGCGATCATCCCGCTGTTGTTTGTCATGTTGCTTCGGCACCGCCAAAAGATAAATCGCGAGGCAGACAAATGGCGCCGCCACCCTTGATCAGCGGCAATGGATTCCCGCCTGCGTGGGGATGACGGCATGACCAAGGCGGGGCGGTATTCGGGCGAAGCGATCCAGACGGCGACGTAGAAGGCGGCGATCACGCTTCCAGCCAGCGGATATTGACGGCTTGCGGATCGCACGCAGTTTGCCGCACGATTACCAAATGGACGATCCCAGTGAAGCCGAAGAGCAAGCGTGGTGCGACGGCGAACGCGGGCGTGTTATCGAGTATCTCAGCCGCGAAGGTTTGGTGCACGGAAAAGTCGGCGATTGGCCGGCGTGGCACATTTGGCCATATGTCGCGGTCTGGGCGATCGAGAGCGTGAGAAGTCCCGGTTGGATCGGATGGTGGGCCGTTTCTGGTGACCTACCTACGGATTACACCAGCTGTGGTCCTGAACGACATCCTCGCGAGGGCCTTCGTGATATTGCCAAACGTTGGAAGGAGGCGGTCGAAAATTGGAGCCAGAATAAGTCAGTGGAGGGATGGAGCGTCGGCGCTCCCGAAGACCTGCCAACACTCGCTCCGCTGTTGGCAGCGCGGGCGGAACTGCTATTATCCTACGCCGCTGATGACCATCTCTGGCTCGACTGAGATCCCTACTCCCCCGTCCCCGCGTCCTTTTCCTTCCCGCTTGGGCGCACCGCGACGGTCCAGTCGGTGTCGGCGCGCAGATATTTGGCGGCGGTTGCGCGCAAATCCTCAGCGGTGATGCTGACCAGATCCTTGCTCAGCGAGTCCAGTGCATCCACCCGCCGCGGCTCATAGGTCGCGCCCTGCAGGTAATTGAGCCAGAAGCTGTTACCCGTCGATGCGCGCAGGATATATTGCGTCATCGGCACCAATGTGCGGCGCAGTTCGTCGTCGCTGACCGGCTTGGTCGCCAAATCCTGCGCAATTTCACGCGACAATTTATAGAAGAAGTCGATCTTGTCGGGCGCCACCTGGCCGACGGCGGTGACGCGCCCGCCGGTCTGAAATGCGACCGGCCATTGGCTCGAGACATTGGGGCTATAGCTGGCGCCCGCTTCGTTCCTCAGCCGCTCAAACAACCGGTCGGAAAAGATCGCGGCGAGCACATCGAGTTTGCGGCTGTCGGCAATCGCGTCGAACCCGCCCGCCGTCGGCCAGGCGATGACCGCGACGGCCTGATTGGCCGGGCCGTCATGCGTCAGCGCGACGGGGGTCGCGTTGTGCGGCGGGAAGGGCGATGGCGGGTTGAGCTTGGCAACGGGCTTGCGCGGCTTCATCGCGCCAAAGCTTTTGGCGACGGCGGCAATGGCATCATCGGCCTTGATGTCGCCAAACACATCGACCTCGATTGGCCCCTGCGCCAGCACCGGTTCCCAGAAAGCGCGGAAATCCTTGGCATTCAGCGCCTTGATCTGGGCGATGGACGGCGTTGCCCAGCGCGGATCGCCGCTATGCACCAGGCCCTCCAGATCGCGGCCCAACACGCCGGTCGGCGAAGACGAATATCCCGCATAACCCGCCGCCGCGACGGCCCGGGCGCGCGCCACCGGGTTCGCGTCCCAGCTCGGATTGGCGAGCTTTTCGGCAATGATCAGCAGCTGATCGCTCATATCGGCGGGCGTTGTCGTGCCGGAAAAGGCGAA
>CANJKQ010000316.1 GCA_947474905.1 Pseudomonadota bacterium
AATGCGCGCTGGGCCGCGACTGTCGTCCTCGATGGACGAGGGGATGGATCGGCTACTCATTAATGTTCCATACTTCGACGCTGATGACGGGGTAGCGAGTCGCTTCGCCCCGTCGGAGTGCGCGGATATACCCCCGGGGGCTATATAGCAACCCTAAAAGGAAGTGCCATGAGCCATGTCAGTCAGGAAAAGAAAAAGCTGTTGAACCGGCTGGCCAGATTGCGAGGCCAACTGGCAGCGATTGAGCGCGCGGTGGGCGAGGATGCCGAATGCGCGCGGGTCCTGCAGCAAGCAACCGCCTGCCGGGGCGCGCTTGACGGCTTCATCGCCGAAGTAATCGAGGATCATATTCGAGAGCACATGGTCGACCCGGCAGCCCCCGCCGACAGCCCACAACGCCAGGCCGCCGACGAGCTGGTTGGGATCGTTCACGCTTATCTTACGTGACCCTGTGATGAAAATGGCAGCTTTTGCGATCGCCCGAGGCGGCCGGGAACGGCCGCAGGTGGGGCGCGTTGCAGACTCGCTATATGATTGATGGGGCTGGTGGCCAAGTTTCGTCGACCACTGATTTGCGGAGCCTCGGAGGCTATAACATTGATCACCGCGGCGACTTGGCGCTGAGCCAAGGGAACGCATCCGCGAACATCGCCTGCCAAGCGGATTTCTCGTGGCCAGTGACGGTGCTAACCGTGCGAACTTGCGCGCCGGCTCCCTCAGCGCCTCGTGCCGCAGCTAAGGTGTTCGAGAGATAATCCGCCTCGAAAATCCCTGCGCCAGCAAATAGCATTGTGCAGCCCAGCTTCGCGCCAAGCCCGGCACCGCCCTGTCCGCTCGAAGACAGCGCAAGGACCCGCCCGAACAGGTCGGGGCGCAACCCTGCCGCCGCCAAAGCCCAATGCGCGCCATTGGACCAGCCGCCTATACCGCGTTCTGCGCGCGACCGCCTGCCGCCATAGCGGGCTTCCACATAAGGAATGAGCTCGTCGGTCACGAAGCGGAGATGCCGCCCGAAATCGGTATCGGGCGCGGCACCGCGAGGATTTAGATCGATCTTGTACTCCCTGCCCCGCCGATCGCAGCTGAATGCATGACAACCGGCAGGCGCCTTGGCAGCCTCGATCCCCACCAGGATCATCGGCTTCGCCCGCCCAGCGCGGATCAACGCTTCGGCAATGGGCGCAAAATCGGCGGCCGCATCATCCGCGAGGTATAGGATCGGCGGCGGGCGGTTGGAGCGAAGGCTACACGGTAAGTAGATCGTAATGCCGCGACGTTCGCCAAGCACTTTGGAAATTAGCTCGGTACGGATGAGCCGCGCGGCGGGCGGCATGCTCATCGGCGGCACCGGCGGAGCATATCTGCCGCGCATGACCTGCCGCGCGTCATCCTTGGCGGGAAATACACCGACCGCCAGGACCGCCTCGTCGAGCCGCGGCACGCGAACGGTGACTCCGGCCAAATCTGTGCCAAGGATCGGCTCGAGCGGCGTCTGGATCGTGCAACACAACATCGCCCATTTTTCCACCGTTGGACGCGCTATCATCGTCAGTCGGTCTTGCTCGGTCCAAGCGACCTGATCCTTCCCACCCAACCGCTCCACCGCTTGCGCCGGCGTGACCGAGAGCGGGAGCGTGCAAGGCTCACTGATAGGTGCAGTCGGACTGGCGCATGCCGGCAACCGGGCCCATTCGGACGGAACCGTTTGAGCTTCTAGCGCCATCGCAAGGAAGAGATTGAGCATGGCTTACAAGGATATGTGCTGACCTGCCCCCCGCTGGTCCCGCGGTCATAACGAGAGTCTGCCGGTTTGATATTCGTGCTGCCTCACCGGCACAAGCGCGTCGGGTGTGACGCCTCCATCATGCAGGAACGCCCGACGCGCTTGTGCCGGTGTTCGGTTCGCCAGGGATGAGTGCGGCCTGACGTTGTTGTAGTCGTATCGCCAGACGGCCAGCTTGCGCCTGGCGTCAGCCAAGCTGTCGAACAGCTCTTCATTCAGGAGCTCGTCGCGCAGCGACCCATTGAACGATTCAATGAACGCATTCTGCTGCGGCTTGCCGGGATCGATGTAGTGCCACTCGACCCGGTTCTCGCTGGCCCACTTCAGGATCGCCCGGCTGGTAAACTCGGTACCGTTGTCGCTGACGATGCAAGCAGGTTTACCATACAGGCGCACCAGCGTGTCGAGTTCGCGTGCAACCCGCACGCCCGAGATACTCGTGTCGCCCACCAGGCAAAGGTTCTCGCGGCAGGCGTCATCGTTGATCGCCAGGATGCGCAGCCGACGGGAAGCGCCGAACGTGTCGGCCACGAAGTCCATCGACCAGCGGTCGTTCGGCCGCAGCGGGACCGGCATCGGCGTCCGACTGCCGCGAGCACGCTTGCGCCCGCGCCGACGGCGTACCGACAGACCCTCCTCCCGATACAGCCGGTAGAGCTTCTTGTGGTTCATGATGTGCCCCTTGCGCTCCAGCATGACGCCGACACGGCGATAGCCGAACCGCCGACGCAGGCCGGCGATCTCGCGCATTGCTTCGCGGATCACGGCATGGTCAGGCGGACGTTCTCGCCGGACCGTTTTCGGATCGACGCCGATCAGCACGCAGGCACGGCGCTGCGAGACTTCATAATCCCGCATCACGCCGAGCGCTGCGTCCCGTCGCTGGCCTGGCGTCGTCAGACTTTTCCCAACAGGTCCTTGAGGATCGCGTTGTCCAGCATGCTCTCGGCCAGCAACCGCTTGAGCTTCCCGTTCTCGTCCTCGAGCTGCCGCAGCCGCCGGGCCTCGGATACCTCCATCCCGCCGTACTTGCCCTTCAGCTTGTAAAACGTCGCCGGACTCAGACCGTGCTTGCGACAGACCTCCGCCGTCGACAGCCCCGCCTCCTGCTCCTTGATCATCCCGATGATCTGTTCCTCGGTGAAACGGCTCTTCCTCATTTGTCTGCTCCTTCGTTGGGGCAGACTCTACATCAAATCGAGGGAGCCAGCGGGGGGCAGGTCA
>CANJKQ010000317.1 GCA_947474905.1 Pseudomonadota bacterium
AAGACGACGCAGCTCCCCATTCCCGCCGATCGCTATGTTGCCAAGACCGCCAGCCTGGGCGCCTGCCCGGTGCGCGACGCCGCCTGGTGGGCCACGGCGATGAAGGGGCAGGATTTCAGCAAGGAAGACCGGCTTGACACCGCCGCCTTTAACCGGGCGCTGTGGCAGGGGCTGGGCACGGGACCGGAGCCGGTCGGGCGGGATGGCGCTGATCTGCGCGCGAACCGTTCGGCGTTGCTGGCCAGTGCGCGGCGGTGTTCGTGACCAGCGTGAAGCACCCGCTGTTCCGGGGACGCTAGCGCCGCGGCAACCCGGGTCCCGTCAGGGATCGGATTGCCGCGCGGCCGGCGCAATGACGGAAATATAACCGGAATCGCGGCTTAAACGGTTGCCACCTGGCGATACCGGGCAGGTGGCATGCCCATCGCCTTGCTGAACGCGGCGGTGAAGTGCGATTGGTTGGCAAAGCCGCAGATCAGCGCGAGCTCGGCAATGCTGAGGCCACTGTCGGTCAGCAGCTTGCGGCTCATCGCCAGCCGCCGTTCGCGGACATATTGATACGGGCTCAACCCGGTGGCGCGTTTGAACACCCGCGCGAAATGGAACGGGGATAACTCGGCCACGGTTGCCATATCGGCGACCGTGATGTCGTGATCGAGATTGGCGTCGATATAGGCGAGCACCCGGCGCGTCCGGCTGGGCGACAAATGAATGCGGTCCGATTCCTGATCGATCGCCTCGGTATTGATGCCGACGATGAGCGCGGCGAGCGCGCGGCACAGCCCGTCGATCATCAGCCGGGTCGCGAACCCAGGGCCGGTAATTTCGGCTTCGAGCAGCCGGGTAATCTGGTGGAAACGCGGGTCTTCGGAATAGCAGACCGGCGCCAGTGACTGATGGTCGGTTTCGGCCAGGAAGCCGACAAGGTAATCCTTGGGGAAAATGAAGTTGGTCGAACACGCCCCGGCGGAGAAGTTGAGCCAGCTGTCGGCGCCGTGCGGCACGAAGATGGTCCGCACTTTGCGGCTCGGCTTGACCCGGAAGCGAGCGCCCGCAATGGCACATTCGGCGGCCGTGCCGCTGCCGGGGCCGATGCACAAAATGTCGGGCTGGTTGGCGTCGCGCTCGACGCGCGTCATCGTGCCGGCCCGCCCGTAATTGGCGCCTCGCGAAAAGATGATATCGCTGTCATCATGGCGCCGCGCCTCGACCTTCGGCGCTTGGGTAAAGCGCAAGGCATCGAGTGCCGCATAGCCGGTCGACGGCTGGAACATTCTGGTTCGTTTCGCGCTGACGCTGGTCATCTGCTGAACCTCGACAGTTAGGCCTGATTCCCCCGGATTGGTTCAATCGAGGGAATCAGGCCTTGGCTGTCCGACACATTAACCTAGTCGCCGCCATCATGGTGCAGCGAATCGCCAATGCCGATGCATACGAAACGAAAATTGGACGCTGGCGCACGCCCAACTCGACAGTTTTAAGCGTCAAAATCCCTGGACAAGCTGGACGATATAGCGCCGCTCAAATGATTGCCGCGTCGGCGTCACCGGGAATTCCACCCCGCCGAGCAGGAACAGATTGCCGCCCAGATGGGTGCGCAGCCCCGGCGTGATGCTGACGAAGCTATAGCCCAATCCCCGCACCGGCTCGCGCCAATTGACCGCGACATACCAGGTCAAGTCGCCAAAGGGCGCGCGGCTGTGCGGCGTCACCGTCTGGCCGACCGCGAAATTGAGCACGAAGTCGTCGGGGCGGCCTTTGGTCGCAAATTCATAGCCAAGCCGACCGCGCAGCGAAAAGCCGGCGCCGACATCGCTCCAGAAATTGATCTGCGGCTGCGCGGCGAAAACATTGTTGCCAATGCGGGTCGCGCCGGTCGGCAGCCGCCATCCGGCGCCCGCGGTGATCGACAGATTGCGGCTTTCAACCAGCATCACCAGCGTCGAAAGCGTGATGTCGCCAAAGCCATCCTGCCGACCATTGCGCTGATAGAAAGGCACCTCGATCCCCGTCCAGAACCGCCGCGTCCAGGGATAGTTGAAACGGGCCAGCACTTCGGAGGCATTGGCGCGGCCCGTGCCGCCATCGGTATAATCATAGGCAAGATGCGCTTCCCGCGTGAAAAAGCCGTCGGCGGTGGCAAGCCAGCCCTGGCGGGGGGCGCCGCTGCTGCCATTGGGCACCGGGATCCATTTTTCACCCAGCTCAGCGCCAAACCGGCTGGCGTCGAGCGGTGTCCAGTCGCGCGGCGCGGGCTTTGCCGTGTCGGCCTTGCCATCATCGGCGGGAGCCGCAGCCGCGCCGCCGGTCACCGTCGTATCGTCAGGCACGGCGGCGCTCAGCACCGGAGCTGCCTCGGACGCTCCCGCTAACGGGGCCGCCAAAGGTGCCGCCGATGGTGCTGCCGCAGCCGGTGCCGTTGCCATGGCCGCGCCGGTCAACACGATCGCGCTGATAACTGCTCGCATGTGATTCCCCTAGCTCTATGTCGGGACCAAGGCCGCCGTTTCCGTCGGGCATATCGCTGGTCGAGCGAAGGGCTAACCGCGCGTCGGGTGTGCGGCTTTCGTCAAACCGACCATTATGCGAAAAATTGCTGCGTTGGCGTTCGGGCCGCGTGCGGCGGTCTTACCGCCTTTCGTCCAGCGCCGTGGAGATCAGCGCAAGGATTGGCAAAACCAACCTGTTTCCGAAAGCCATCGCCAGCCGCTTTGAGGCCTAAGCCCGGCACGGCGGCGTGACCGGTTCGCGGCGCCCGTATCCGATGACTTCAAATCAGGAGTGGCGCAATGTTAAGTCTAAATAGCCGAAAGACGGCTCTGTTGGCGTCTGTTATCGTCATAGGCGCGGGCTTTGCCGCCTCGGCAGCAGCCGAAGTCGTGGTGCGTGGCAAGGAAGGCCGGCCGCTTTCGGAAATCCGGCAGGCGCCCGCCTCGATCCATCAGGATCAGCACACCATCACGGCGCAGCCTTCACCGTCTGAAGTGAAGCCCGAATTTCTGG
>CANJKQ010000318.1 GCA_947474905.1 Pseudomonadota bacterium
AGTTCGGCATATTTGGCGCGAACCTTGTCGATATCCTCGATCCGCGCCTGATGCGTCACTTGCAAGCGGCGGCGGAAGCTAACGGGCAGCAGCGCCAGCCCATCGGGCACCACCTGGCTCAGGATGCTCGCGCCCTGGCTGCCGCCCGTCACCAGCACGCGGAAAATCCCGTCTTCCTCCAGCAGCGGATAGGGCATTGAGCGCAGCGCCAGCACCTCGTCGCGCACCGGATTGCCGACCAGATGCGTCTTGCCGCGCGCCTTGTCGGCCAGCCGCTCCACCTCGGCATAGGAAGTGGCGATGGCATCGACGCGATTGGCGACCAGGCGATTGACCCGGCCCAGCACGGCATTCTGCTCGTGGATTGCGGTCGGCACCTTGCAGGCAAAGGCCGCCGACAGCGCGGGGAAAGCCGGATAGCCGCCAAAGCCGATCACCGCCGCCGGGCGCTGCGCTTTCATCAGCCGGATGGCCTGTGATCGCCCGCTCAGCATCGCCGACGCGGCCCGCGCCCAGCCCAGCGGCCCGCCGGCAAAGCGGCCGGCTGGCAGAATATGGGTCGCAATCCCCTCAAACAGCCCGGGAAAACGCACGCCGCGCTCATCCGAAATCAGCGAGACATGGTGGCCGCGCCGCTGAAGCTCCACCGCCAGCGCCGCCGCCGGCACCATATGCCCGCCCGTGCCACCGGCGGCGAGGATGAAATGGCGTGGCGTCGTCATTGGCCGCTCCAGCGAACACTATAGGGTGATCGATTGAGGAACGGATTGCGCCGGGTAAACGCCAGCAGCAAGCCCATGGCGATCGACAAAGCGATCATCGACGATCCGCCATAGCTGATGAACGGCAGCGTCATGCCCTTTGACGGCGCGATGCCGGTGTTAACCGCCATGCTGACCAGCGCCTGCGCGCCGAATTGCGTGGCAAGCCCGGCGGCGGCAAGCAGGCGGAATTCGTCGGTTTCGTCGAGCAGCTTGACGAACACGCGCACCACCAGTGCCAGGAACAACAGCGCAATAACCGCGCACGCGATCAGGCCGAATTCCTCGCCGATCACCGAGAAGATATAATCGGTATGCGCCTCGGGCAGCTTGAACTTCATCGTGCCGCCGCCCGGCCCTGTGCCGGTCAGGCCGCCCGCGGTCAGCGTCGCGTGCGCCATATCGGTCTGGTAATGGTCAATCGGCGCGGTCTTGTCATCAAGGTGCAGAAAGGCATTGATCCGCACCCGCGCAGTATCGTAAAACACATAGGCAGTGGCGAGACCGATCGGCACTGCCCCCAACAACGTGCCCAGCACCTTGATCGGCGTGCCCGCAATCGCCAGCAGCGCCAGCCACAAGACCCCGAAAACAATCGTCTGGCCCAAATCGGGCTGCAGCATCAAACAGGCAGCGACACCGCCGATCAGCACCACCGACAGCGGCACGATCGGCAGGCTTTCATCGGTGGCTTTCAACGACAACAGCCACGCCAGCGTGACGACGAAAAATGGCTTCAGAAATTCAGACGGCTGGAATTGCGCGATGCCCACCCCGATCCAGCGGCGCGCGCCATTCACTTCCACCCCGATAAACGGCACGGCGGCGAGCAACAGCAGAAACACCGCCGCGCCGATCAGCGACAATCGCCGCGCCACCGGCACCGGCAGCATCGAAACGAAAAACATGATCGGCAGCGACAGCGCTACCCAGCCCAGCTGCCGCCAGAAATAAAAGAGCGGCGGCACATGGACGCGATCGCCCGAATAGCGCACTGCCGAGGCCGGCGACGCCGCCGCCACCGCCAACAGGCCAATCGCCATCAGCAGCAGCGCGAGCAGCAACAGCACGCGGTCAATATCCCAAAACCACATGCCAAGCGGGCTGCGATCCCCCCGCCCGCCGCGTGGTTTCATTTTTGCCCAGAGCGCCCGTCCCCCTGCGCTTGCCGTGGTCATTGCAGCCCCTCCACTGCCGCGCGAAAGGCAGCGCCCCGCGCTTCGTAATCGCTAAACTGATCGAAGGACGCGCAGGCCGGCGACAGCAGCACCGTTTCCCCCGGCTGCGCCGCCGCGGCCGCGCGCGCGACCGCCACGTCAAGCGTCCCGCACTCCTCAACCGGCATCTCGCCCTTCAGGATTTCCGCAAAGCGCGGGCCCGCCTCGCCAATCGTATAGGCACGCGCGACATGGCCGAAATGCGGGCGGCACGGATCGAGATTGTCGCTCTTCGCGCGCCCGCCGACGATCCAGTGGATGCGGTCAAACGCGGCCAGGGCAGGCGCGGTCGATTCCGCATTGGTCGCCTTGCTGTCATCGACATAGGCAACGCCGCCCACCGTCGCGATCCGCTGGGTGCGGTGCGGCAGGCCAGTAAAGGTCGCAAGGCCCGTATCGATCGCCGCGCCGGGGATACCGAGCGCCTCGCACGCATTGATCGCGGCGAGCGCGTTCTGCGCGTTGTGCGGCCCCTGCAACGCGGGCCAGCGCGATTGATCCATGCAAAAACCGGGCGCGATCTTGATGAGATGCTCGGCGCGGGCCGACAGGCTGCGCGCGATTTTGGCCGAGGGCACATCGCCAATATTGACGATCGCGACGTGACGGGCCGACTGCATGGCGAACAGCCGGGCCTTGGCGGCGGCATAGGCGTCGAAACCATCATAGCGATCGAGATGGTCGGGCGTGATGTTGAGCAGCACCGCGACGTCGCAATCCAGCGTCAATGTCAGGTCGATCTGATAGCTGGAAAGCTCCAGCACATAGATGCCACCTTCAGGCAGCGGCGCCTGCGCCAAGATCGGCAGGCCGATATTGCCACCCATCAGCGTCGGCACGCCAGCGGTCTGGATGATGTGGTGGATGAGCGCGGTGGTGGTCGACTTGCCATTGGTGCCGGTGATGCCGACGACTTTGTGCGACGGCAGGCTGGCACGCGCCTGGGCGAACAACTCGATATCGCCGATGATCGGCACCCCGGCAGCGCACGCCCTGGCGGCAATCGGGTGCGTGTTGAGCGGCAC
>CANJKQ010000319.1 GCA_947474905.1 Pseudomonadota bacterium
ATATAGACGATGCCGTGCTGCGCCTTCTCGACATTGTAGTCGCTCGCCTGCAACAGCTTGAGGATGATGTTCTCGACATCCTCGCCAACATAGCCCGCTTCGGTCAGCGTCGTCGCGTCGGCCATGGTGAAGGGCACATCCAGGATTCGCGCCAGCGTCTGGGCGAGCAGCGTCTTGCCGCAACCGGTGGGCCCGATCAGCAGGATGTTCGACTTGGCAAGCTCGACATCGGCGCCCTTCTGGCCATGGTTCAGGCGCTTATAATGGTTGTGCACCGCCACCGACAGCACGCGCTTGGCGCGCTTTTGGCCAATCACATAATCGTCGAGCACGTCGCAGATTTCCTGCGGCGTCGGCACGCCCCCGTCTTTTTTCGAGACGAGGCTGGACTTGGTTTCCTCACGGATGATGTCGTTGCACAGTTCAACGCATTCATCGCAAATGAAAACAGTGGGGCCGGCGATCAGCTTCCTCACCTCATGCTGCGACTTACCGCAGAATGAGCAGTACAGCGTGCTCTTGGAATCACCGCCGTCGAGCTTGGGCATTCAATACTTCCTTCGCGCGCAATGCGCCCCCTAGGCCGATCATGATAGACCGGCCTTCATCAATCCGACAATCAAAAACCGCTACCGTTAAATCCGGTTTAAGCGACGGCAGATAAACCGCCCTCTTCACCCGGCACCGGTCGCTTGTCGAACACCTGATCCACCAGGCCGAATGCCTTGGCTTCGTCCGCCGACATGAACTTG
The DNA here is from genome assembly GCA_947474905.1 of Pseudomonadota bacterium. Next base: position 753 of record CANJKQ010000319.1, read on the forward strand.
TCGCGCTCCATCGCGCTTTCCACCACCTCGATCGGCTGGCCGGTATAATGCGCATAAAGCTCATTCATCCGCTGGCGGATGCGCAGGATTTCCCTGGCCTGAATCTCGATGTCGCTCGCCTGGCCCTGCGCGCCGCCCGAAGGCTGGTGGACCATGATCCGCGCATTGGTGAGCGCGATGCGCTTGCCCTTGGCGCCTGCCGCCAACAGGAAGCTGCCCATCGACGCGGCCTGGCCGATGCACACCGTCGCCACATCGGGGCGGATATATTGCATCGTGTCGTGGATCGCCATGCCCGCCGTGACGACCCCGCCCGGCGAGTTGATATACATATAAATGTCTTTTTTCGGATTTTCCGATTCGAGGAACAGCAATTGGGCAGTGATCAGCGAGGCCATATAATCCTCAACCGGCCCGGTCACGAAAATGATGCGCTCACGCAACAGCCGCGAATAAATGTCGAAGCTGCGCTCGCCACGGTTCGACTGTTCGATAACGACAGGAACCAGCGCGCTGTGCGGCGCATCGTAAAGGGGGTCCATCAGGGTCAAATCCTTGTCCATAGCTGCCCACCTATATCTGGCCTGGGTACGACGGGCGCAAGCCCCCACGTCCCTAACCCCTTGTGGATGAGGGCAGCCGCCTTGCGCGGGCCAAGCGGGATGTCTACCTCAACGCAAGATGACCGTGCGGGTATCCCAGCCCGCCCACAGACTGAAGGGTTAGACATGCTCGATCGCGACTTCCGCCTCCCCCGCCTTGATGATGAAGACGAGGACCGGGCGGGACCGACGCCTGCGCCGCTGCTGATGAAGTTTCTGGAAGCGCGCACCGTGCTGATTTTCGGCGGCATCGACCAGAAGCTCGCCCAGACGGTGTCATCGCAGCTGCTCTATCTCGACCATGTCAGCCATGAACCGATCAAGATTTTCGTGAATTCGCCCGGCGGCCATGTCGAATCGGGTGACACCATCCATGATCTCATCAGCTTCATCCGTTCGCCCGTTGCTGTCATCGGCACCGGCTGGGTGGCGAGCGCGGGCACGCACATTTTTCTGGGGGCGGCCAAGGAACGGCGCTTTTGCCTGCCCAATACGCGCTTCCTGATCCACCAGCCTTCCGGCGGCGCGGGCGGTCGCGCGACCGACATCGCCATCCAGGCCAAGGAAATCGTCAAGATGCGTGAACGGCTGGCGCAAGTCATCGCGAAAGCGACCGGCCAGCCGGTCGAACGCGTGCGCGACGACATTGAGCGCGATTATTGGATGTCGACTGAGGAAGCCAAGGAATATGGCATCCTTGGCACGGTCATCAATTCGATCGACGAGATCAAATTCTGACTGGTTGGCGTCGGCGGTGGGGAGGTTACTCCCCACCCGGCGCCGGATAGGCGAGATAGGCCAGCCGCCGCACCTCGCGCCGCCCTCGCACCACCGTATCCAGGATCAGCCCGGCAAAGGCGTTGAGCGCAGCAAGGATCATCAGCCCCGTCACCAGCACGGCGGTCGGCAAGCGCGGCACCAGGCCAGTCTGGGCGTAGGTAATCGCGAGCGGCACCGACAGGGCGAGCGCCGCCAGCGCCAGCACGCCACCGATCAATCCGAAAAAAAGCATTGGCCGTTCAATGCGATAGAGTGTGATGATAGTATTCAGGATGCGGAAGCCGTCGCCATAGGTGTTGAGCTTTGACACCGATCCTTCCGGCCGCGCGAAATAGGGCGTTTCGACCTCGGCGACCGGCATTTTCAGCTCGAGCGCGTGGACGCTGATCTCGGTCTCAATCTCGAATCCCGCCGACAGCACCGGAAAACTCTTCACAAACCGCCGCGAGAAAACACGGTAACCCGATAGAATATCGGTAAAACTCCGCCCGAACAGGCGAGCCAGCATGCCGGTCAGCAAGGCATTGCCGAACTGGTGCCCGCGTCGATAGGCCGCTTCGGTCTGCGTCACGCGCGAGCCCACCACCATGTCGAGCTGCTCATCGATCAGCCGCGCGACCATGGCGGGCGCCGAGGCGGCGTCATAGGTCGCGTCGCCATCCGCCATCACATAGAGATCGGCATCGACATCGGCGAACATGCGGCGGACGACATTGCCCTTGCCCTGCATCCGCTCGGTTCGCACCACCGCGCCCGCCGCGCGCGCGACCTCTACCGTGCGATCGCGGCTGTTATTGTCATAGACGTAAACCGTGGCGCCCGGCAGCGCGGCGAGAAACCCCGCCACTGTCTGCCCGATCGCGGCTTC